>JANXSY010000262.1 GCA_025356435.1 Isosphaeraceae bacterium
TAGGTAGTCTAGCGGGAGTTGGTCTTACTTGGCCACAATATTGCTTCGTTGATGGATCGAGGTTCACCGGTACGGATTGACTACATGACGACTTCTCGACGGCAAGCTTACGCCACGGATTTGACGGATGCTTAGTGGGAAGTGATCGCCCCGTTTGTGCTCCCCGAAACCGGGGGAGGGCGACCAAGGACGACCGACGTGCGAGAAGTCGTCAATGCGATCATTTACGTTCTCCGTTCTGGATGTGCCTGGCATCTCCTTCCTCACGACTTTCCCCCTTCAGGAACCGTCTACGATTACTCTCGTCGCTGGCAGCGTGATGGAACCTGGGAATTGATCCATCAGACGTTCCGAGACCAAGTTCGGATTCAAGCGGGTCGAGACGCCGAACCCACTGCCGCGATCCTTGACAGCCAATCGGCCAAGACCAATGAGCAAGGCGGGATCGACGGTTACGACGCGGGCAAAAAGATCACCGGACGCAAGCGACATCTGCCGGTGGACGTCATGGGATTGGTTCTCGCCGTTGTGGTTCACTCGGCGGGAATTCAAGACCGTGATGGAGCCAAGTTGTTGTTCGAGCGGATCCGAAATCGGTTCCAACGTCTGACATTGATCTGGGCGGACGGTGGTTACGCCGGGAAGTTGGTGGCCTGGGCCAAGGAGCGTTGTGATCTGAACATAGAGATCGTGAAGCGCAACGACGATCTCACAGGATTCCACGTATTGCCTCGTCGCTGGGTTGTCGAGCGTACATTCGGGTGGCTCGGCCGGCACTGACGAATGAGCAACGACTACGAGTTTCACCCAGAAACAAGCGAAACGATGGTTTACGTTGCGATGATCCATTTGATGGTTCGCCGCCTAACACGGACGACCCAAACCACTTGAGTTACCAAAGACTCTCTGAGAGGATGCCAGCCGAGATCGGCTCGGTCCTGATGCTCGTTGCCCGAGCTGACTTCGTTGCCCGGTTGGCAAACGAGAACGGCCCTTCTCCAGGATCATTGCCTGGAGAAGAGCCGTTGTGATCGGGGAACTCATTGTGGCTGTTCAGAGAGGCGATTAGCCGATCCGCACACCACCTCGGAACGCCACCCAGCTATTCACAAAGCTCTCAAGCTGGGCGACGGAAAGGACCGGCTTGGGCGAGTTATTGACGGTGACCGTCGGGACCGGCGTCGAGACGACAATGGCTTGCTTCACCACGGGGGCCAACGGTGGGGCGACAGGGGCGGGCGTCGGAGCAGTCGGCGGGGTGGTCGGGATGTTCTTGAAGTCCAGCTTGACGTTGGTCGAGCCGATCCCGACCGTCTGACTCCCGAGGGCGACGCCATTGTCCTTGTCGACAACCTGATAATTGCCCGGGGCGAGGACCATCTGGTAGCCGCCGTCGGCCGATGTCGCGGTTGAAGAGACCTGGCCGGTGGCGAGGTTTGTCGCCTCGATCACGATGCCGGCCGAGCCTTCGCCGGGAGCGTAAAGGCCAGTGCCCTGAGCGTCATTGTAGGCCACTCCGAGGAGCTGGGCCGAAGTGTTAGCCTGCGAGCCGAAGTCCATCGTGACGACATAGGGGCCGACCTTGCCCGGCGTGTTGGCTGCGTTGCCGGTGGCGGCGATGCCGATGCCCACTTCGCTGTAGGCGTCACTGTTGCTGACGCCCGGCTGGAGGATATTGCGGCGGTGTCCCTTGTCGGCCACGCCCCAATCGACCAGGAATGCCTTGATCGCATGATCAACCGAGTTGGCATAAGCGAAGGCGTTTTCGCCCGCCGACGTGGCACTAAAACCGACGTTGGTCAGCCGCTGTGAGAAGCTCGTACCGTTCGAGCTTTGGTGACCCTGGTAATTGTTGACGGCTTGGTCGTTGCTCTGATTCAGTGCGGTCTGTGCGAGCGTGCTGTTCCAGGCGAGGGGAGGCTGGGGCTTCGCCGAGCGGATGTCGTTAAGCTCTTGCTGAAGGTTGATGTGATAGTAGTCGAGCGTCGACTGGTCGTTGGCGTCGATGTGGTTTGAGATCCAGTCAGCGGCGGCGGCGGGACTGGTCCGGGCCAGGTTAACCAACTCCAAAGAGTACTGAGCCATTGCGGTCGGCGCTGCCGAGAGGACTTCTCGCTTTTCGAGGAGTTCCAGAGTCATCGTCCGGCGATTTGATGGTCGAGTCATGCGAGCCCCGTATCGTATGAGTTCGCCCGTCGGGCGTGAATCTTGAAAAGCACCCTCCCCGGCGGGGAGCGGTTTCGTCCATAAGGCGTTCCGACTTGAGGAATTAATCTTAGTTGTGGGTCGCTTCAGTCGGCGTCACGAAACGAAGTTAATGCAGGGGGCGTGCCACAGAGTGCTCAGATCCAGGAACTAGATGGCTCGTTAATCCCTAAGTCGTTGTCAAGTGGAGATTTAATTTTTTTCACCACGACTAGCCAACTCCCGTGTCAGAATGCCCTGCCGTCAAGGTCTTCCACAGCGAGTTTGCTGTCGAGGATTGCGATCTTACAAACCAGCGTTTTTTACAACCGGATTTGCAGGAACAACCGGTCCGATCTTCTGTTAAAGTTTAGACTTAGATCAACCGACGCGGTTGCGGCGGTCCTCATGAACAGCCGGGTTGGTCGGCCTGCGCGGGCCGGGTCTAGCTCTTGTCAATGACTGTCGCCTATCGGTAGCCTGGAGACTCGATTAGAGGATGCAATAAAGGCCACGAGTGGCGGAGTTGGCCGACTCCGCAACTTGTCATTCGGGGGACTGGATCGATGGCGAGTGGTGACGACGCGATAAGCTGTCTGAGTCAAGCTTTAGATATCGGTCAGGTCTCCGATACGGCCGCCGCGAATATCAAGCGATGGCTGACCGAGGCCCCCTACGCCGTCTATCGCGATCGACTCGTGCAAGACATTGAGGCCGGACAATGGAAGGCCCTCGACGAGGCTTTCTATACAGTGCTTGAATTCGGCACTGGGGGCCGACGAGGCAAGATGTACCCTGTCGGCACAAACGTCCTTAACGACCGCACGGTTGGCGAGAGCGCCCGAGGCCTGGCCGACTATATCCTCGCTCGTAAAGGAGTAGACGCGCCCAAGAGTTGCGTGATCGCTCGCGATACGAGGCATAATTCGCCTGAATTTGCAGAGCGATGCGCCCGAGTCCTGGCGGCGGCGGGGTTTAAGGTCTATCTCTTTCCGGAATACCGCTCGACCCCCTTACTTTCCTTTGCCGTCCGACATCTCCATTGCGATGCCGGAATCATGATCACGGCATCACACAATGCGCCATCGGACAACGGCTTCAAGTGCTACGCATCGTCGGGAGGCCAGGTCGTCCCCCCAGACGACGGTGGCATCATCGAGTGCGTCAAGGCGGCTTCCGCCCGCGAGATTCCTGACAAGTCGTTCGACGAGGCCATCAAAGACGGCTCCATTATCCTTGTAGGTAAAGATGTAGATGACGCCTATATCAAGGCCGTCGTCGATGAGTCCGTCTCGACCGCCCGTGACATCGGTATTGTCTACACGCCCATGCACGGTGTTGGCGAGACTTCGGTCGCGGCCGCGATCATCGCCGATGGCTTCACGCGTCTTGACATCCTCGCCTCCCAGCGCACGCCCGACGGCGACTTTCCGAACATCCCGGGGCACGTCTCAAACCCGGAAATCCCCAAGACCCTCGACGCCTCGATCGCACAGGCGAAGGCCACAGGTGCCGATCTCGTCCTCGCCAGCGACCCGGATGCCGATCGGATTGGCGTCGGCGTCCCGATTACGGGTGACCCTGCCGGGGAGTGGACGACTCTCGACGGCAATCAGATCGGTGTCCTACTCGCGGCGTTCATCCTTGAGAAGTCGAAGCAAGCTGGCAAGCTCACGGCACGTCATTATCTCGTCACGACTCTGGTGTCGACCCAGATGGCCAGAGCTCTCGCCGAGGAGTATGGGGTCCGTACTGAGGACAACTTGCTCGTTGGCTTCAAGTGGATCGGCCTCCAGATTGACGAGTCGGGCCCCGATGGCTACCTGTTCGGCTTCGAGGAGTCGCATGGCTACCTCAAGGGCACGCACGCCCGGGATAAGGATGCCGCGGTCGCCGCGATGATCTTTGCCGAACTCGCTGCGGACCTCAAAGCACGCGGCAAGACGGTCCTCCAGTACCTTGACGAGCTTTATAACCGTGTCGGCTATTATGGCGAACGACTTATCAACAAGGTGATGGAAGGCCGTGAGGGCGTCGCCCAGATCCAGACGCTGATGAAGGCGTTCCGCTCCAGTCCTCCTCAATCGGTGGGCGGTCTCAAAATCGTCGAGGTCTATGACTACCAGACGCACGAAGTTCGCCATAGCGATGGATCGACGACGCCTCTGCCACGTCCCTCGGGAGACCTCCTGATCTTCCACCTCGACGAACCGGGCACGCGGTTCGCGGCACGACCGTCCGGCACTGAGCCGAAGATCAAGTTTTACCTCTTCGCGAGATCGGATGCTGGAGACAATGGACTCGCGAAAGCGATGGAAGCGTCAGGTCGTCGACTTGACCACATCACGGCAGACCTCGAACAATACATTAAGTCCGTGGTTGCCGGAGGCCCGCCCGCCTGATCTGGACACGGAGTTGGGTTTATCCTCCCACTTGGGAGAGACCCCGCAAGGATCGCTCATCCATGTCTGACACCCCGAGTCCGGTTGTTAACGGCCCCGCCGCCAAAGTCCGAACGTTCCCGACCAAGCCCGGCGTCTATCTGATGAAAGACGCCCAGAGCCGGGTCATCTACATTGGCAAGGCTAAAAATCTTCGCTCCCGGGCAGGATCCTATTTTCAAAAGACCGCCGCCGACGACAAACGGATCAGGGATTGGATCGGTGAGGTGGTCGATGTCGATTTCCTCGAAGCCGACAGCGAGGTCGATGCGCTCTTGCTCGAGGCAAGACTGATCAAGGATATCCAGCCCAAGCACAACGCCGATCTCAAGGACGGCAAGTCGTTCCCCTATCTCCAGATCACCACGGGGGAAGATTTCCCCCGCGTCAACTTCACGCGCACTCCGCTCGATCGAGGCGTCAAGCTCTACGGGCCTTTTCCCCACGCGAAAGGTCTGCGAGGGGCGATACAGGTTTTGCAAAAGGTGTTCAAATTCCGGACTTGTTCATTAGATATAGAGGAAGGTGACTCCCGCTGGCGGTGGTTTCGTCCTTGCCTGCTCCACTCGATCGATCAATGCACCGCCCCGTGCAACCTGCGTGTTGACCGCGAAACCTACCGCAAGGATATCAATCGCCTTCGCCTCTTCCTTGATGGGAAGAAAGACCAGGTTCTTCGCGAAATCGAAGAAGAGATGAAAGAGGCGAGTAAGGCCCTACAATTCGAGAAGGCCGCTCGACTCCGCGACGAACTCAAGTCGCTTCAGACCCTCAACCTTCGCGGAGACCTCAACAAGCATGCCCAACCCGAGGTCTTTTATGTCGACCCGCGTAAGGGGCTGAAAGGCCTTCAGAAAATCTTGGGTCTCGAATCAATGCCCCGGACGATCCATTGTATTGACATCGCCCATCTCGGCGGCACCGAGACAGTCGGCTCGCTCGTCACCTTTATTGATGGGCTTCCCTTCAAGCCCGGATATCGCCGTTACAAGATCAAGAGCGTGACGGGTGTCGACGATTTCGCTTCTATTCGCGAGGTCGTGAGCCGTCGCGTCCAGAGTCTCCAGGAGCGAGATGAACCGTTCCCCGACATTTTCATGATCGACGGCGGCAAGGGCCAGCTCAGCTCAGCCCTTTCTGCGTTCGAGGCCCTGGGGGTAAAGCCTCCCACCCTGATCTCGCTCGCCAAGAAGGAGGAGGAGATCTATCTCCCCAACCGGAGCGACCCTATTGTCCTCTCACGCCGCTCGTTTTCATTGAGGTTACTTCAGTACGTGCGTGACGAGGCCCACAGGTTTGCTCAGCATTATCATCACATGCTCAGGAAGAAGCGGACGTTTGGAGAGGACTAATACGGGCTGGCATCGCTTAGCAGGAACGCTTCCGAGTCGTATGACCGTACTGGACTCGGTTTTGAAACGGGACGTCGAGATAAGTGCCGGTTACGGGATCGAATGCAATGATGCGATGCAAAACAACGCTCACTTATCACCCTCAACTCGTCGCGACGTGAATCAACGCAGAGAAAATTAATGATTTGATCACGTCACGCGGTTTCGAAAGGGAAATCGATCTTCTCTCGCTCGACATGGATTGGGAATGACTACTGGATCTGGAAGGCACTGGAGTGCGTCTCGCCGAGAGTAGTCGTTCTGGAGTACAATTCGTTCGTCGGATTCGACCGAGTAGTCTCAATTCCCTATCGTTACTACTTTAGATCGGCGCCACCTATGCAGTTCGGTGTCTCACTCCCGGCGTTCGTGAAGTTGGGATGTGAGTAGGGATATCGGCTCAACGGTGCCCAGAATAAGTGCTTCAGCACTTTTTCCACCGAAATGATGTTGGGGCTGATCCCTTTCATGGGGTCGCGACGAAGATTTGCTCCCTTCATCTCCACGCTCTTCAGTGCATGAAGTCGGAATTCGAACTTAGTCGGCTCGCGTGGGTCGAGGTTTAAGCGAAGGTCTTAGGTCTTAATACCATAACGGATTGTGTCTCTGTATGATTCTCGTCTCCGCCCAAGACCTCGGCCGACAGTACTCCGGCGACCCGATCTTCTCGGAACTCCGGTTCGAGATTCGCGCAGGCGAGCGGATCGGTCTCGTCGGGCCAAACGGCGCGGGTAAGACGACGCTGATGCGCGTACTCGCCGGTCTCGATCAGCCGGAATACGGACATCTCCACATCCGGTCGGGTATCAAGGTCAGTCTACTCCGGCAGGAGCCCGACTTTTCGCCCGATCAAACCCTCATGGAAGTCGCCCGATCGGGTCTTGCCTCACTCGTTGACCTTCAACGCGAGCTTGAAGAGGCCGCGCAGGAGATGTCCGAAGCTGAGGACCAGTACGACCGCGATCGTGCGACGAAGCGTTATGCAGAGATCTACGACCGTCTCGAACATCAAGATGCCTATTCGGTTGAGCATCGTGTCGAGGAGATTCTCGGTGGCCTCGCCTTCTCGACGAGCGATTTCGAGCGGTCGGCCTCAACCTTCTCAGGCGGTCAGCAGTCGCGGCTGATGCTCGCGAAACTGCTGCTCCAAAGTCCCGATCTCATGCTCCTCGACGAACCTTCAAATCACCTCGACATCCAGACGACGACCTGGCTGGAAAACTACCTTTCTCGCCAATCAGTTGGTATGGTCATCGTCAGCCACGACCGCTATTTCCTCGACCGGACCGTGACCAAGATCTGGGAGTTGCTTGACGGCAAGATTGACGCATATCCCGGGAACTACACCCACTATTGGAAGCTCCGCGGAGAAAAGGCAAAGGTGCTCCAGAGGCAGTCGGAGCGTCAGAACGAGAAGATCGCTGACCTCGAAGCCTACATCCGCAAATACGGGGCAGGGCAACGCGCCAAGCAAGCCCACGACCGCGAGAAAAAGCTCGCCCGACTCGAGCGAGTCGACACGATGCGCGACATCGTCGGTCCTCGCATGGGTTTCGGCGAGGTTGAACGCTCCGGCGACATCGTGATCGAAGCCCGAAAGCTTTCGAAGTCGTTCGATAAGCAACTGTTCAAAGATTTCGACTTCTCCGTACTTCGGGGCCAATGCATTGGCGTGATGGGGCCGAATGGGGCAGGCAAGACAACTCTGATCAAGACCCTCATCGGCCAAGAAAAGGTCGATTCAGGCGAAGTTAAGCTTGGGCATAAGGTGCTTGTCGGTTATCACGACCAGGGGCTCCAATCCCTAGCTCCTGAGACGACCGTAGTCCGGGCAGTCTGGCCGGAAGACGATCCTGACTGGCTTGAAGGTGATGTTCGCTCGCTCATCGCCCGGTTTGGGCTCACCGGAGAGCAGGCGTTTCAGACCGTTGGCCAACTCTCTGGCGGTGAGAAGGGGAAGGCTGCACTCGCTCGTCTGGCGGCGACTTCTGCCAACCTGCTTGTGATGGATGAGCCGACGAACCACCTCGATATCTGGTCTTGCGACGCCCTCGAAGAGTCGATCAAGAACTTCGAGGGGACTGTTCTCGTAGTCACCCATGACCGCTACTTTCTCAACCAGGTTGCCGACCGAATCGTCCTGGTTTCAGGTGGTAACGCGAGGGTCATCGAAGGAGATTACGAGACTTATCAGCGGCTCGCCGCGATCGAAGCGGAGGCCGCCTCGTCTGCCTCCGCAAAAGCCCAAGCTGCCCAGCACGATCCGCAAGCCGATCCGAGCCAGAAGGGGGACCGCCGAAAACGGAAGTTCCCTTATCGCAAGCCCGAGGACGTCGAGAAGGAAATCGCCAAGACCGAGGCAGAAGTCGCCGAACTCGAAGACCTGCTCGGCCAACCTGCCATCTGGCGAGACTCGGTCAAGGCCCGCAACTCGCAGCTCCGCCACGATAATTTAAAGTCTGATCTCGCAAAGTTGTACGAGCACTGGGAAGAGGCGATCGACCTCAATCACTGACACGCCGGGATTTCGAACCCTATGCCCGATCCTCGCAAGATCCTCGCCACCATCGAGCGTGCTACAGACTTGTTTCGTAAGACCCCTGGCCGCTCAGGGGGACTTGTGAAGCTCGACGAGACGGGCGAGGTCATGGTCGTCGGTGACCTCCACGGCAACACCCCCGCATTCCGTCGCCTGCTCGATATCGCGGCGCTCGCGACGAACCCAACACGCCATCTCGTGCTTCAAGAACTAGTGCATGGAACCCGTTTCTATCTTAACGACGGCGGCGATCGATCGCACCAACTCGTCGATATCGTCTGTGCCCTTAAGTGTCAGTATCCCGAACGCGTCCATCTGATTCTCGGAAATCACGAACTCTCCGAGGTGACCAATCGGCCAATAGCCAAGGCCGGCGTTCCCCTCAACGCTCTGTTCCGACAAGGGGTCGATACGGCTTACGGAGAGCTGTCCGGAGCGATCTATGACGCCTATCTGACTCTCTTCGCTACGCTCCCCCTCGCTTGCCGGACCCCGAACCGCGTTTTCCTCTGCCACACGATTCCCGATCCTCGCGACGTCGATGTTCTCGACGCCACGGTATTCGACGCCGACTCTTGGCCACAGTCGTGGATGGCACGCGGTGGTCCAATTTACGGGCTCACGTGGGGACGTTGTACTGAGCAGGCCAACATCAATAAATTCGCTGAAATTGTTGATGCCGACTTCTTCATCACCGGACATCAACCCTGTGAAGAAGGCTTTCGCCTGGCTAACAACCGCCAGATCATCATCGACGGCACAGATCCCTACCCTGCGTATTGCCTATTCCCGGCTCGAGAACCGGTCACGATCGAGACTTTGCTGGCTGGAGTGACCGTCTTGCCTCTGATGTTGTAGCACGCGTAGGCAAACATTCTCTCACCCTATCGGGGCACGAAAGAGGATACCCCGGGCGACGACCGACCGGACCAGGTCGGCTCCCAACCGCTCGAAATCGTCGACCTCAATCGGCGCGGAGCCGAACGACGAGGCCCCGTCATCTTTCGCAATCCCGCCCGGTCGGGAGCGGACGCGCTGTGTCATGATATCGAAGACGCCGTAGACGACCTCGATTCCGTGGTCATCGCCGAGCGATTGCAATTCGCGACGGAGGTCGAACGCGGTGAGGGCGGCGTTGAGGTAGATCGAGATTTCGAGCAACGCCGCGCGATAGCCGGGCGAGTGCACGACAGTCGGGCCCCCTGCGCGTTCGAGGGCCTTTGCCGAGCCTCGCACTGCGATCATGATCCGGTCGACGAGCGAGCGGAGCGAGTGGGTCAGGCCGAGGTCGGCGTAGTCGTTGGGATCGAGATATAGATCTACTGCCGCCGTCACCGCACCGCAATTCGTATGTCCGAGCACGACGACCAGCTTTAGGCTTTCCGCAAGCTGTGTGACAGCGTACTCGATGCTCCCGAGGCACTCGACCCCAAGGACATTCCCTGCGACCCGGATAACGAAGAGGTCGTTACAGGTCTGCTGAAAGATCAATTCGATTGGTGCCCTCGCGTCGGAGCAACCCAATACGAGAGCAAACGGACTATGCTTGGCCGCGATGCCTTCAACCATCGAGATGCCGAACGTCATCGGGTCAAAAGGAACGATCAGTGGGGCCTCTCGATGATCGGCCATCCCCTGGAAGTGTTCGCGCAATCGGTCGGCGATCGAGACGAAGAGTTTATTCCCCTCGCTCAAGAGTTGGGAGGCGTCGTTCGGGCTTTCCACCTTCCGCGCGGAGAGTGGTTGATAGGGGTCAAATCGGTAGATCAGGTCCATGGTTTCGAAATCTCAAATAGGGTAGACGACCTGGATCGTTGATTCGAGTACGAGAGTTTGAATTCCAACCAAACCGATTGTTGCCGCGAGGTCGAAAGGGCGTCCAAAGTGGCGATCGAAGCCAGCGCCGGCCATGAGGAGTAGTGGAGGCATGAGGGGCAGCCAAAGTCGAGCCACCTCGCTCAAATTCTTCCCAGAGACGGTGAGCAGGATGAGAACACCGATGGTAGTCCACGCCTCCTGAGGGCCTGTTCGCGCGCCTGATACAATCCAAAACGTAGTCGGCAGGCCGATGGCAACTGCCAACTCGATCGGGTTTTCGACCAACCAAGCCCAGTAACTTCGAGGATAATGGACGTAAAACCGCGAATGATTTGCTGCATTCGCTAGCCATATTGTGAAGGGATTGGCTTGGGTTGTCCACCATAAGACGAATGTCAGGGCCAGAAATCCGATCCCGGTAAAGCTGGTCAACAAGAACTTTCGTCTCCAGTCAACCTTGGGCTCGCTGGCATAAACGATGGCTGCGATCAAGCCGACGGGGAAGAAGGCGAGTGAGAATTGAGTGCCAATCGCGAGCACAATCCCTGCCACCAGAGCCAGCCATCGGCACCGTCCTGACCACGCCGCCAGGGCTAAAGCGGTTGTTGCGAGAACCGGAAATGCGGTGTCTGCCGCAGGCTGAAACATCATTGCCGACGGTACGACTGGCCAAAGCGCCGCCGCGACCCACGAGGCCGAGACTGACAGTCTCGCCCGCGCAAGCCAGTAGAGCGGAATCGTGGTTAACGCGCAGGAGAGAAGGGTCACAAATCCCACAAGGGCCAGCGACGCTCGATCGGCGATCGGCAGCGGCTTGATCGGGGAGACCGACTGGAACGCAATGTCTAAGGTCATAGGAAACCGGGTTACGATGGAACGGGCCAAACCGGGGTTCGCCTCCATCAACCGGAGGGAGGCCCAGGAGACCACGAACAAGCCGGGAGGATGTGTGCCGATATGCAGGTAATCTTGCGACTTGGTCCAATCGGCATATCCCGCCAGGAATGAGCCAAGGTTAATCATCTTTTCCTTGGCGACAGTGTAATAACCACTCGATCCTGGGCTGTGAAGGGCGATGGCCCACTTCGCAAGTCCGTAACCTTGGGGTGCTCCCTCCTGGATACACACCTGGACCATGAGCGACATCGGAATCAGCCCCACCAGCCATGTCGCCGATCGCTTGCCCCTTCGTAGCGATGCCAGGCCGGAGGCAGCGTAGAGCCCATAGAGGAGAATTGCGATGAGCGCCAAGAGAATCGAGAGAGCATCGGAATTAGCTTTGATCCGTAGCCATTCCCATTCAGGCCGTACCCCGAGCGGCATCCGGCCAGCACGCACTAAAACGGCGAATCCCGCCACGATGGCGATTTGAGACAACAGTAAAATACTTCGAGTGTGGCGTCGCATGCCCACGATCCTAACGAAGGATGAGCCGGTGGGAAATCGACTTGGTTCGAGGTCGGTGGTATCCTCGACCCGTCTTGCGATAAAATCCCACCGTTTAGCCATCCGCCTGGAGCGAGACCGCGATGCATTTTGAGGAGAAGTTCCACTCGCCTCTCGACCCGAACGCAGGCCCCTGGCACAAGGGGCTGACCAAATATCACTGGTTCGTCCTGGTCGTCGCTGCGCTCGGGTGGCTCTTCGACACGATGGACCAGCAGCTCTTCAACCTCGCCCGCCGCCCCGCGATCACCGAGTTGATCACCCCCAAGGTCGATCGCGACGCCCCCGAACCGACGCCGGATCAGGCCAAGGCGGCCGCTGCCGAACTCGCTAAAGATATCGACAAATATGGCGGCATCACAACGAGCGTCTTCATGGTTGGATGGGCGCTGGGCGGGCTCTTTTTTGGAATCTTGGGGGACAGGATCGGTCGAGCCAAGACGATGCTCTTCACCATCCTCATCTATTCGATCTTCACCGGGCTAAGCGCATTGTCCGTCGGTGTCGTCGACTTCGCCTGCTATCGATTCTTGACCGGCCTCGGGGTAGGCGGCGAATTTGCTGTCGGCGTTTCGCTCGTGGCTGAGGTGATGCCAGATCGTGCCCGCCCGTTCGCCCTCGGTTGGCTTCAGGCCCTGTCGGCTGTCGGGAATATGACGGCGGCTCTCATCGCCATCGTGCTCGGTAAGCTCGAAGAGGCGAAAGCGATCGGAGGAGCATGGAGGATTATGTTCATCATTGGCACTTTGCCCGCCCTGCTCGCGATCGTGATCCGATCCCGGCTTAAGGAGCCCGAGCGGTGGCAGAAAGTGGCGAAGAGCGAGGATGGCGCGTTGCCGGGGGCCGAGCCGAAACTCGGATCGCTCAGGGAGCTTTTCGGCAACCCGAGGTGGCGGAAGAACACCATCGTCGGGATGTTGCTGGCGTTTTCGGGAGTGGTCGGCCTCTGGGGAATTGGCTTCTTTAGCTTCGACCTCATCCGTTTAATCTTCCGCCGTCATTTTGAGGCGCAAGGGCTCAGTCCCGAGGCGATCAAGGGGCAACTCACCTTCTGGACCGGGATCACCTCCCTGGTGCAGAACGCCGGCGGATTCCTCGGCATATACGCATTCAGCCGGGTGACTGCTGTGATCGGTCGCAAGCCCGCGTTTGCGATCTCGTATGTCATCGCCATGATCTCGACTGCATTCACGTTCTGGTTCGTCGGCAACATCTTCGGATTCGCGGATATCTTTTGGATGGTCCCGGTGATGGGCTTCTGCCAGTTGACCCTGTTCGGCGGGTTCGCGATTTACTTTCCGGAGTTGTTCCCAACACGGCTGCGTAGCACGGGCACGTCGTTTTGCTATAACGTCGGTCGGCTGGTCGCGGCTGTCGGTCCGACGGCGCTTGGCTTGTTGACGAGCGAAGTCTATGGACGCTACAAATCCGTCGATGCGGCCTTACCTTTTCGCTATGCGGGCGTAACGATGTCCGCCGTCTTTCTCATCGGACTGGCCGTCCTCCCCTTCGCACCCGAGACGAAAGGGAAGCCGTTGCCCGAGTGAGTCGATCGAGGGTCGTTGTGAGTGATTCCTCGTCGTTTCCGCGTCACCGCCATCGCTTATCGGTTGAGTAGGTTGTCACTTTGACTTTCTTGGGCGCGAGGATCGCGGTCAGCCCCGATTTCAACTCCGCTCGCTGCGTAGAGAGAGACGAATCGTCGAGCGGATCGAAGTTGAGACCGCGCGGGTTGAGGTCGTTGGCATCAACCAACGAGACAAGGGTGCCGGGCGACAGGGGAAGACCTGCCACGAGTTCAAGCGTTGAGCGGACGTGCTCGCTCGAATGATCGAGCCCCCCCGCACCGACCAAGACGACGAGGCCCGTCCCTACCGAGCAGGACTCAACCCATTTGCGAAGACTGTCGTTCGACCATTCCCGACCATAGAATGCTCGTACATGGGGAGAGCCCGATTCGAGGCCAATAATCAGCCTTTTGAAATGGCGACTTTCCAATGCACTCCATTCTTCGGCAGAGAAAGTTGGCCGGTCGAACTCGTGAAGGAAAGCATGAAATCCTTCGAGACTCGGAGTCTCCGCCAATACGTCGACATCCTTCGCCCTGATATGAGGGCGACGGTCGACGATTGGGAAGACGGCCGATGCGGCGTCGAGATCGGCGAGGATGGCGTCGAGAGGACGCCTCAGCGCATCGGCCCCCGCGAGGAAGACCTGGCGACACTGAAGCAGACGTCGGCCGAGAAGGCGGGCAACGGTCTTCGCGTGTTCGGTAAACTCTGCCGATGAACGCTCGTAGAAAGTTGACGATGCTTCGCCTCCGAACCCGGGGCCGTTTGCGTGACCAAGCGTCGACTGGAGAATGACAGGGTTCGCGGTCTCGGGCGGGATGAATGGGATCGCCCCGTACGTCCCCAAATAGCGCTCTCGATGGGCGAACCAGGCGGCGGCGTCCCACTCCGTCACCCGTTCCAGAAGGTCACGGGCCTGTTCATTCGGGATCGTCCGAGTTCCTTCAGGGGCGGGGAGCGAAGTCAGCGCGGAGCCGATCTGGTCCAGAAGATTGATCGCCGCCGAACGGATTTGCTCATCGAGATCAGTCGTCTCGGCGAAATTCAGGGTACGACGTTCGAGGGTCAGGTTCTCTCCTCGACGAACGCGGTCGATCGACTGGACCGAGTTGTCGAGCGATTTGAGGTAATGAATCCCTTCGATGAACGCACGCTGCCAACGGCCATCAAGGTCGAAGTGGAAATACGGTGCATCCCCACTGTAGACCGATAGAGCACCGGACTTGACGCCGAGGAAGATATCGTCACCCACCGCGGGGCGGAGGCCGAGACGCAAGGGGTAGAGGGCACCGGTCTGGAGCAAGCAAGCAGCCTC
>JANXSY010000299.1 GCA_025356435.1 Isosphaeraceae bacterium
CGATCCGGAACGAACCCATCATTTCGCGTCCGCCCACCTCGCCGATGGGCACGAATGAGTCGTCAAAGGGCCAATATGCGACCGTTCCGGTGTTCATGACCGTCGATCCCGACCGCAAAGATCGGCGATAGTCGATCGGTAGAGGCTTAAGTAGCGTTCATAAGGCTCTCCGACGAGGGCCGAACGCTCAAGGTGCGCGCGGAGAGATCGATGTTCCGATTTTCGGCAGGATTCTGTGGATTGGCCGCGCGGGGTCGGGTTTATTGGGAACAGGTCAGGATCACGTCGGTCCCACAAACTCAAGGTATCCACGATGGGCCTCAAAGCTCCTCTCCGCGGTGCGGTCATCGGTTGCGGATATGTCTCGCAGTACCATCTTGACGCCTGGGCGCAAGAGCCCCGCGCCGAGATCGTCGCGCTCTGTGAGCTCGACCCCGCCAAGCTTGAGGCGGCCGGGGCGAAGTGGCCTGGGGCCGGGCGGTTCACCTCGGCGGAGGCGATGTTCGAGGCCGGTCCTCTCGATTTCGTCGAGATATGTACTCGCCCTGATTCACATCGCGAGCTTGTCGAGTTGGCGGCGCGGCACGGTGCACACGTCCTCTGCCAGAAGCCGGCGGCGATCCTCCGTCCGGTGTTCCGGGCGATGATCGATGCGTGCGACACGTCTGGCACCCGTCTGATGATTCACGAGAATTGGCGGTTCCGCCCGTGGTATCGTGCCCTTCGCACTGAGATCGACGCGGGGACCGTCGGCCGCCCGATCCGACTGCGGATCGCCCACCGGGACACCCGCGCCCTCCGGCCCGACGGGTTCGCGCTCCAGCCCTATTTCGCCGAGATGAAGCGGCTGATCCTGATCGAAATGGGGCCACATCTGGTTGACACAGCGCGTTATCTGATCGGCGAGATCCAGGCTGTGACCGCGACCCTGGGACGCCACGGCCGGGGGCACGTCGGCGAGGACGTGGCGACGCTCCTGATCGCGTTCGCGGGCGGCTGCGAGGGGCTGCTCGACATGAGTTGGTGCGCCCCCGCCGAGACAGCCCGCCCTGAGTGGGCCCTGAACGAGACGGTTGTCGAGGGGACCGCCGCGACGATCCGGCTCCAGGCCGATGGGTCGCTGCTGGTCGTCTCCCCCGACGGCCGGATCGAGCGGCGACCGGTCGCCCTGCCTCCCGACGACCAGGTGTATGTTCAAGGGTATGCCGCGACCCAGGCCCACTTCGTCGCGGGACTGCTCCACGGTACCAACCACGAGACTCGGGGCACTGACAACCTCAAGACGATGGAGGTGATCTGGGCCGCCTACCGTGCTGCCGAGGAGGGTAGGATCGTGGTGATCTAAGCCAAGACGAGGTCTTCGTCACAAGGGTCTTCCATTGGACGATCTCGTCAGTTACAATACTCCCTCACTTGCACTCGTAGCTCAATTGGATAGAGCATCGGTCTACGGAACCGAAGGTTATAGGTTCGACTCCTATCGAGTGCATTACCGCGAGCCCCTGAGAAATCAGGGGCTTGTGTCGTTTTCCAACGGTCGATTTCCGGGGCCGACCGTGCATCGTCTCTGCGAGATCTACCTCGCATGGCTGGATGACCGATCGACGCGGGGCCTCTACGATCGGGCCGACTGCACGCCCCGGTCGCTGTGGTGCAGAAGCTCGCCCTTCGGCCTGCGGTGCTCCAGGGCCATCCGCAACGCGTCGCAGGCCAACTCGCTCCGCAAGGTGGTCGGCGGTCGCCCAGCCCATTGCCAGGTAGAGCCAGCCCTCGGCGGTGGGCATGTAGGTGATGTCGGCCGTCCAGACTGCGTTCGGTCGGTCGGGGTTAGAGCTCGCGGTTCAGCACGTTCTCCGACACAGATCGGTCGTGCCGGCTACATCGGTGTCGGATCACGAACGGTCGCCGGGCCTTGGCACGTACCCCTTGGGCCCTCATCAGCGTGGCCACGGTGTTCTCGCTGCATGCCACGCTGCGGGCCTTCAACGCCCGGTAGACGCGCGGCTCGCGACGTGGACCTCGGGTTCGGCGTCGGACTTGGGAGCGACGGCCTCGGGGGCGGACTTGCGGACCCAGTCGCGGATGGAGCCCTCGTCGACGCCAAGGCTCTTGGCGGCCTTGCGGACGGAGTATCCCTTGCTGGCGGACCAACTTGGCCGCAGCGATCTTGAACTCATCGTTGTAGGTTTTGCGGGTCATGGGCGATCTCCTCGGGTTGGTGTTTACCACCTCTCCCGAGCGCCCAGGATTCCTGGGGAAGGTCATCCTCAGCCTCCTGGATTGACGACCGGTGACCATCCCTTTGCTCCGGTCTCGAGAGAGCCGAAATGGGACAGCCTACCGGGGTCAGGGGCCGGGAATTCTAGT
>JANXSY010000014.1 GCA_025356435.1 Isosphaeraceae bacterium
GGCGAGGTCGATGTCGGACGATCACGGGAGGTTCAGCATACACCCCTGGACATGCCCGGGCCAACACAGTTTCGCTCGTCGCTCGGAGTCTAGACCGGACGGTGCCCGCAGGTTTCAATAAAGGGTGGAAATTCTTTATGGGTAATGAGATCGCAATACTTTATAATCATGTCATTATAATGGGCGATCCGTCATGCAAGAATACGCCCTCATCGACGAATCCGAGTTGGGGGATCAGCGCCATCAGCTTGCACCCGTCTGGCGTTAATGTTCTCAAGGCGGACGGTGCGGTCTCCTTCGTTAAAGACTCAATTTCGTTCCAGACATGGAGATCGATGGCAACTCGAGCAGGGAACGATCTGTACTGATCGAGTGAGAGACTCACCTCTGGCATCGTTCTGCCTTATCCCACCTTGACGCCCTTCGATCGTGCGATGTCTTCATACAATTGCGCGAATTGATTGATCATAGTCGATGCGCCGAATTCGGCTTCGACCCGGGCGCGGCCGGCATTGCCCATGCGTTGGGCTCCCTCCGGGTCTCGCACCATGTCGCGGATCGCCTTGGCGAGTGCGGTTGGGAGATGCATCGGCACGAGCACGCCGGTTTCGCCATGGACGACCACCTCGGTCGTGCCGGGAGCGCTGGTGGCGACGACTGGTTTGCGGAACCGCATCGCTTCGAGAACGACGTTCGGCAAGCCTTCGTAGAGGCTCGGCAACACGAGCAGGTCGGCCGCCGCGAGCAGGCGGGGGACGTCGTCGCGATGGCCGAGGAACTTGACGCGATCGTCGAGCTGGAAGGCGTGGCTCATCGACCGGAGCCGGTCGCGCAACGGGCCGTCGCCGACGATCAGGGTACGGAGGTTGGGCTCGACGTGTTGGAGGACGTCGATGGCGGTGAGCAGGTCGTCCACGGCTTTCTGGGGGGCGAGTCGGCCGACGAAGAGGACGAGCGGGTCGACCGGTCCGAAGCCGAATTCGGCACGCACGGCCGCTGGGTCATTGTGCGCGGGCGGCTCCTCGTCGGCGATGCCGGAGTAGATCATCGCGAGCCGGTCGTCGGGCACGCCGGCCTTGCGGTAGAAGTCAACGACGGCGTTTGAGTTGCCGACCACGCGGTCGGTCCAACGCGCGAGTCGGCGGTCGATCGCGAGGTGAGACCGGCCCTTCCAGTAGTCAACCGCCATCTCGGCCGTGACGACGACGGGCACCTTCGCGCGATGCGCTGCGACCCGGCCATAGACATTGGCGGCGAAGATCCAGGTCTGCACCACGTCAAACCGCCCGCGCTTCATCAGGCGGATCAAGCGGCCGAGGGCGAACGGATCGACCTTGAGCCGCTTGCCGATCAGTGTGACGGGCACCCCCGCCTCGCGAAGTTCGGCCCCGAGCGGCCCAAGCCTCGTGAGCGCGGCGACCTCGACCTGGAAGCGGTCGCGAGGCAGCCCCTTGGCCAGCAGAACCATCTGCTTCTCGGCCCCCGAACGGTCGAGGGTGGGGATCAGTTGCAAGACCTTGAGCACGTTCAATGTCATCCACTGTAGATTGAGACCGCGACACAACCGCGACATTGTCCGCACCAGGCGCGCTGGGCGTCAACCACCCTTTAGTCGTCGGAAGAGATCGAGATGAGATCGAGCCACCGATGCGATCGAATAGTGCTCGATCACGCGCTCACGGGCCGCCCTCCCCTGCCCCGTCGCGACGGCGAAATCGCTCCACTGCGAGACGATCGCGCGGGCGATGGCCTCGGGGTCGTCGGGCGGGGCGAGTCGGCCTTGGATTGCGTCGGAGATCAGCTTGCGGTTGCCCGGGATCGACGACGCGACCAGCGGTATCCCCAGCGCCATCGCTTCGAGAAGCGCGATGCTCATCCCCTCCTCGCGCGAGGGTAACACAAACAGGTCTGATTCGCGTAAGACCTCGCCTGGGTCGGGCAACGAACCCGGCATGGCGATGAATGCCCCGAGTCCGAGCCGATCGATGCGCTCGGCCAACCCCGGCCGTTCGGGGCCTTCACCGACGATCGACAGCCTCGCCTCGGGGAATGACCGCCGCACGATCGGCCACGCTTCGATGAGCGCGTGCAGCCCCTTCTCGGGAGCGAGCCGGCCAACGAACGCGGCGCGGGGGGATTGCTCCCAGCCGGGCCTCGGGGTCCAGGCCGTTTCGGGAACCGGCACGCCGTTGGGCAAGTCAACGATTCGCGTCGGATCATATCCGGCAGAGATCAACTCTTGATGAACGGCCGCCGAGATCGCCACGAACGCATTAGCCTGTTTGCAACGATTGGCGATCGCGCGGCCGCCCCGACCCCAGGCTTGCCAGGACACGTCGCCCGTAGCCCCTGCCCCCTCGGGCCGGAGCACGACGGGAAAGGCCAGACGCTGACCCATGCTGACAGAGATATAAGCGTCATGTTTAAGCATGGAGACATAGGCGACATCAACGCGGTTTTGCAGAAACCAGTTGCGAAGGTTGCGCATGTAGAGCCAGGTGCCGACGAACCGCAGCGGCGACGTTTTGAGCCGGACGATTCTCACGCCGTCGATCGATTCCAGAAGTGGCAATCCGGCGACCTGAGACGTGAGCACCGTGACCTCAGCCCCCTCGGCGGCGAGGGCGGGTGCGAGGTAGCTCAGCACTCGTTCGGCACCGCCGATCAAGGGAGGGAAGCGGCGGGTGACGAGGGCGATGCGCATCGTTGGTCAGGGCTTCGTGGTCGGGCGGAGAAGGCCGCGCGTAACCGCATTGAAGAGCGTTCGGTTCGCGTCATCAGCAGCGAGTTCCCAGATGACGAGTCGCATGGCTGTGCGGCGAGGGATCATCGGTGATTGGCACTCGTCGGGGTGTATGTGCGAGGCCCCTCAAGGTAGGTCTTCTGGCCTCCATCGACGACGTACGATCTGGCGATCCCACGCGACTCGTCGACCGATTGGCCGCCTATGACCAAATAGTTCATGAACGGGCTGTGCGCCACGACGATCAACCCGAAGTAGACGGCCGAGATGGCGACCAGGGCCAAGAGGACACGGAGCCGAAATCGGGGGAATTTCATGCGATCCGTCCGTGAAAGGGGCCGGTTCTTTAGGGCTCGAGGTTGAGCACGCCGACGTAGGGAAGGTGGCGATAGTCGTCGTCGTAGTCGAGTCCGTAGCCGACGACGAACTTGTCGGGGATGGTGAATCCGCGATAGTCGGGTTCGATCTTGACTTCCTGGCGGCCGACTTTCTGGAGCAAGACGGCGGTGCGCACGCTCAAGGCCCCCCGGTCGGCCATCCGTCGGACGAGGGTGGCAAGGGTATGGCCGGTGTCGAGAATGTCGTCGAGCAGGAGCACGTCACGCCCGGAGACGTCAGGGGCGAACGACTCGTTGATGATGAGCACGCCGGCGGTGGTGGTTGCCCCTTTGTAGGAGCTGGCCTGGATCAAGGCGACGCGGAGCGGGATCTGGATCGTGCGGATCAGGTCGGCCAGCAGGATCAGGCTCCCGGTCAAGATCGCGACGATTGTCAGGGGCTTGCCCTGATAGTCGGCCTCGATCTGCCGGCCAAGCTCAGCGACTCGGGCGTGGATCTCAGCCTCGGGGATCAGGATCTCGACCACGGCGTCGTCTCTCGGGTGTCGTTCGGTTTGCGCAGTCAATGATGACCGCTGGCGCGATTATCGCCAAGGGGGTGCCAGGAGGATTGCGAAGTCCTTTTTTTCTTGCGTGAGCATGCTTTTATGTCGGTTGGCCCTGACCCTCGAACTGGGGAGGTGGGGCGTGAGGAGACGGGCCGTCCGGGCGGAGTCATACCTCACCGGTTCAAGAACCGGCTGCCACCCGAGATCGGCGGAGGGGTTGCGGAATAGAAGAAGGGCGGGGAGCGGAAGGCAGAGGGGGCGACGAGCTGTCGCGCTCTGCATTCGGCTCTCCGCCCTGGCGTCTTCAGTTCGGGAGGGACTGTGATCAGACCTCAAATTTGCGGGCGCGGCGGAAGGCTCGGGCGCGGAGCAGGCCAAGGCCCACTGCGGCCGACCAGAAGGCGATCGAGATCGGCTCGGGCACCTGAGTCGTCGGGGTGGTCGACGTGCCACCGCTGCCGCCGGTTGTCGGGGGTGGGGTGACGACGGGTGCTGGGGGGGTGTAGGGCAAGAGCGACAGGCCGGTGGTGCCGGGGGCGAGCACGAGCGTCGGCGGGGGCCCGCTGTAGCTCGGGTCGAGGGCCAGGCTGAAGTTGACGATCCCGCCGGGGGCGAAGCCTGCGCCATCGAACTGAAGCTTGATGACTTCGACCGGATCGCCGGTGCTGAGCGTGCCGCTGCCGAGGAAGTCAACGAGGTTGGCGACGTTGAATCCGCTTGATCCCGAGAGTGCCGTGAACGGGTTCGCCGGCGAATTCGGGTTCGTGCCGTCGGGCACCGAGCCCGCCGGGAGGATGCTGGCCACGACCTGCCCGACGGGGGTCGTGCCGGCCGGCGCGGTGTTGATCAGTTGGAAGGTGGCCATTCCCGAGGCATTGGCCCATCCGGCCAGGCCAAAGACGGCCATCAACACGACCATCGGGGTGCGACAGCGACGGATCACGGCGGGTCTCCTCCTTGAACGATGCCCTATGTCCCGCAACCTCGGCACGTCTCGACTTGCGTCGCGACGGGTCTCAATCCCTGTCCCAATCCCCGATCCTTCGGGGGTTGATGACGCAGGGAAGAGCAGTCGCCAAGCCGATCGATCGGCCGGCGGGACGAGGCTGCAAAACAGCTCGATAGAATCCGAATTCAGGCTCGATGGCGGAACAGGCTCGGTCGAGGTGCGGTCACATGAGGTTAGCTTGAATTCCTTCCGTAGAGCGGCGGCATTTTGCGAAGAGTCGCCCTAACGGTCAAGGTCAACTGCGGCAACTTGAAGAAATCGTCCCAGACCGACCCTTCGGGCACCGCATTTGGATCGTTGTTCCGGCAGCCGTCTCGTCCGTTCATTTAGAGAGACGGTTTTTGTCGCAACGCGGTCACGGTTTCTTGCGCGGTGCCCGCGATCGCGCCAATGATCGCCCCGACGCAGCCGAGCAAGAGCGAGACGAAAGTGCTTTCCTGCTTTCCCCCGAAGAGAACTTGCCCCAGCCCCGAACCCAGTCCTCCGGTGAGCATGGAGATCGCGAGAATCCTTGCAATCATTGCCATGTTGATCCCCCTTCGGCCAGAAATCGAACGACAGGCACCTCAAGTCTACCCCAACTTAGCATCTTTCACTTTGTATTGCAAAGTCCTGTTCGGCGTGAGTTCAAGAACGGACCTCCGTGCGTAAAGGACCGGCCTATGACCCGACTCCCTCGCCCCAGCAAAGGCCGAGGCAGACGAAGGCCCTCACCCGCTCGCCAAAAGAGCGAGCCGCTGGCATCCCCCAAACGGACCGATTACGATTATCGGACCGTCCTGAGGACCGTTGTAAGGGGGAATCATGCCAAAGCTTGCTCGGATTGCCTTGGGCGTCGCTACCCTACTGCTGTTCGCCGTCCCCGCCGAGGCCCAGGTCGCGAAGGCTGAATCAAAGAAGAGCTCGCTTGTAGGGACTTGGGAACGCACGAACTTCCCGGGCAAGGAGTATCGCCAGCTCAAGACCTATTCTGACGACTCGCACTTCGTCTGGGTCATCTATATCGTCGCTGACGGCGAAGTTGCCGGGGCTGGGGGCGGCACATACACCTTTGACGGCACAGCCCTCCAGGAGAAATACCTCTACGGCAGCGGGAACATCAAGACGTTCATCAAGCAGCCCCCGCCCTCGTTTTCCGTCAAATTTGAAGGCGAAGGCTGGGTTCAGGAGGGGAAGGCCCCCAACGGAGCGATGCTCCACGAGACCTATCGCCGCGCCAAGTGAATCAGTCGTTCGATTGACAACTGGGGCCACCCTGGACGCTTGAAGGATTCCGACGTGCGGCCCTCACGGCACCGGATTCGCCTGGTGGAACTGACGCAGCGAGATGCGGTCGATGGTGGGTTTGGTTCGAAACGGACGGGAGTTGATCGGTAATGTTCGACTTTTGTGAAGTTGTTCGACGTTGGAGCGAGACGACACGCCGAGCTGTGTCTCGAAGGTATCGGCCGAGTGTCGACGGCCCGGATCGGCTGGAGGCGCGGGCCCTGATGCACGGTGGGCCGGTCGCGGCGGTCGTCCATGCCGTTGAATCGGCCCCGGTGATTCCGACCGCGACGATTCAGAAAGCCCTCGCGGTTTCGTACGCGAACGGTACGGCCAACGGCCAGACCATCCAGACGCGCGACGGGACGATCTATTTGCCCTCTGGTCTGGTGCCGGGCCGCACGTATCCGCTGGTGGTCGCCTTCGCCTACAACGGAGATCCGGGCATCCCGTTCGAGGTCTGGAAGACTCAGGGCAACGAAAATCACTGGATCGTCTATGCCTCCAAGGACTACACCAACGACGTCTTGCACGGGGGCCTGGCGACCAGCGAGGCCGTTGCCGCGCGGGTCAAGTCCCAGATTGACGCCATCGCGGGCCTGCTCCCGATCGATCGCAGCCGCATCCTCTTCACGGGCATGTCGGGCGGGGCGAATTATGCCGAGTTCATAAACCTGCGGTATCCGGGATATGCCGCCGGGATCATCATCAATTCGGGACAGATCCCCGCCCAACTCTTCCGCAACACGCCGACGCCCGGCTTCCTGACGATGCCATCGGCATCAGCCTTCGCGGGTTCGCGACGTGAGGCTGTGTTCCTCTGTAGCCCGACCGACCCCCAGTTCTACGGGATCACGCAAGTCAACGTGCGGACCATGCAAAGTCTGGGCTGGAATACCCTCTTTCTGAGTTTCCCCGGCGGGCATCGCAACGCCCCGGCCGCCACCTATCGCAAGGCGATCGCGTTTATCATGGCGCAGCCATCGTGGGCGACCCATCCTTGACAGGGTCGATCCCGCAGAAGACGGGGGTCGCCTTTTGATTCAGAGCAACCCCCCGGGCTGGGTGGGTCCCAAAGTCGTTTCTCCAGCGAGCGAAAGCGTTTGTGTCGGGTGACCCCGACCCTCGAACCGGGGAGGTGAGGCGCGGGGAGACAGACGGCCTGTGCGGAGGTCGCTCCCACCGGTTCGAGGGTCGGTGCCACCCGAGACAGTCCGGAGATTGCTGACTGGGCCATCCTCCTGCCCCTTCAGGTGACAAATCGAATAGAATGGCCGGGCGAGGCGTCTCTCCTTAGAGGGCGGGAGATCGACATGGCCGAGGCGACGGTCAGCGCGACGACTTCGGACGAATTCTTGGTCGGGCTGGCCCGAGTTGGGGATCGCGCCTCCCTTGAAGAGCTGTTCCGTCGCCACGCCGGGGTCGCCTATCGTGTGGCCTACCGACTGCTCGGCCAGGAACACGACGCGAGGGACGCCGTCCAGGACGGCATGCTCAAGGCGATGACCCATCTGGAGGGCTTCGACGGGAGGAGCGGGTTCCGAACCTGGCTGATCCGAATCGTCTACAACGCGGCCCTCGACGCCGGTCGTAAACGCCGACGACGACCGACGATCGGTCTCACTGACGGCGATAACGGCGGCGTTGAGCCGAGCATCAATGACGACCCGACCCTCGGCCTCCAGCGTCAAGACCTCATGGCCTCACTCGGAGCCGCCCTCGACAAGCTCAGCCCCGAAAATCGTGAGACCTTCATCCTGTTCGCCGAGGCCGGTTGCAGTTACAAAGAGATCGCCGCGATCCAGGACAAGCCGATCGGCACGATCATGAGTCGGCTTCATTATGCCCGCCAGAAGCTCCAGACTTATCTCGAAGGCGTCGAAGGGTTATAGTTCTCGGTTTTGGACGGTAAAGCGACCCTTGTGCGGTGGAGACCGACAGTTCTGACGACGATCAAACCCAATCTCCGGGCCGAGCGTGACCCGGAGGAGGCGGATATGCAAGACCGAGTGCCGAGTAACCGAGATGATGACGGGTCGATCCTGACCCTCGACCGCGTCTGGGCCGCGACCCGCCCTCCCGAGCTTTCGGGAGACGAGTTCGACCGGATCTGGGCCGGCATCCAGCAGGCGTATGACCGTCCGAACGTCCTGCCGATGATCGTCTCACCCCGCGCTGAGTGGTCAAGGCGGGCGCTAGGGTGGGTGCCATTCGGTCTGGCGAATGCGGCGGCGATCCTGTTGGCAGCCTGGGTGTTGAATCGGCCTGTCGTTGACCTCCGCCCGGTCGTCGCCCAGCAGCCGAACCCGCCCGCCTCGGCATCGACGAAGTTCGATCTCGAACCGTACGAGACACTTGTGATCCAGATCGACGGCGACGTGGTTAGAGACCGCCGCGACAAGGCCGACGAGAACCTGTCACTCGCGTTCAACGACGTCCCAACGAACAACCAGAACGACGCCTTGAACCATTGGGAAGCGCTCTCCAATGACTAGGCGTGCGGTGATGGTCGTCGTGCTCGCCCTTGGGGCTGTTGCCCTGAGCGCGATCCCAGCCTCGGCCCAGGAGATGATCGGCCGGCAGGTGACGGTCTTCGGAGTGCTCGCCACCCCGGGCACGTCGGCCGACGACCCCAAGCTCAAGGACGTGCTCCCGCAGCTCCGTCTTCTCGTGCCGGGTCACGGCTTCAAGCTGCTCAAGGTCGAGAGCAAGCGTCTGGTCTCCGGCGAGGCTGTGACCTGCATCCTCGGTGACGGCTTCGTCGCCGCCAGCCAACTCACGGCCCCGATCGATCCCAACGGCAAGATCCAGATGCGGTTCGACCTCTCGTTCGACGGCCTGAGCCAGTACCAGACGATCGTCACCACGCCGCCGAATCAGATCTTCTACGTCAACCGGATGCTCCCGAATGGCGAGCGGCTGATCATCGGCATCGGCGCTCGCTGAGATCGAGTGGGCCAGTTCGAAATGGGTCGATCCGCCCGACCGGAATCCCTCCTTCGTCGAACGAAGACGGGGCGCGGTCGGACGGTCGACAATTCGGGGGAACTCTGGGTCGATCCGTGACCCCTCGGGGTTCCGCGGGCCGCCGTCCATCCTTGGAAGCGACCTTGATGCGGACTCCCCGCTTCGGCCATCCCTGGCCGTGCCGGATTCCTTCCCGGCACTTGTCTTATCGACCAGACCGGGGGTCGGACTGCAACGATTCTGCACGGCAGGCCGGGAGAGGCGGATTTCAGAAGGATCAGAAGCGTTTGCAATATCTCGGCTGGCACCGGTTCGAGGGTCGGGGCCACCCCACACAGAAGTGATCCTCCTGAGGCTGATTTTCCTTCATTGGGGATCGGGATCGGGATCGGTTTGGGGTAAACTGGGCCTCGTCCAACGTCGGTCCCGGAGCCCGCGGAGACGCCCGTCATGAGCCGAGATCATCGCGAACGGGCGAAGGTTGAGACGAGTCCAACTCCTCGCAAACCCCGACTCAGGGGGAGGTTACTCCTCGTCTCGGCCCTTGTGCTGGGGGCATTGGCCCTGGCCTATGGGGTCAGCTCGCGCGGGCCATCGGGGATGGTCTGGGTGCCCGGGGGGACGTTCGCGATGGGTTGCGACGACCCCAACATGGTCGACGCTCGACCCTGGCATGACGTGAAGGTCAACGGCGTCTGGGTCGACAGGACTGAGGTGACAAACGCCGATTTCGCCCGATTCGTCGCGGCGACCGGCTACATCACCTCGGCCGAGAAGCCGCTCGACCCGAAGGCGTTTCCAGGCGTCCCGGCAGAGGAACTCGCCCCCGCGAGCCCGGTCTTCACCCCGCCGAGCGGCCCGACACCGCTTGACAACCACGCGCGATGGTGGCGGCTCGTCCCCGGCGCGAACTGGCGGCATCCCGAAGGCCCGCTGAGCGACATCAAGGGTCGGGACAATCACCCGGTCGTTCAGGTCAGTTGGGACGACGCCTCAGCCTATGCGCGCTGGGCGGGCAAGCGGTTGCCGACCGAGGCCGAGTGGGAATTCGCTGCGCGAGGTGGCCTCGACCGCAAAGAGTTTGCCTGGGGCGACGAGTTCCGACCGGGCGGCCGATACATGGCCAACACCTGGCAGGGGACCTTCCCCGCCGACAACACCCTCGGCGACGGCTTCCGCGCCACTGCCCCGGTCGCCAGCTACCCGCCCAACGGATTCGGCCTTCACGACATGGCCGGCAACGTCTGGGAGTGGTGCTCCGATTGGTATCGCCCTGACACCTATGGGGCCAGCCTCAAGAACAACCCCCAAGGCCCGCCGGATAGTCTCGACCCCAACGAGCCCAACACCCCCAAGCGCGTCCAACGCGGCGGCTCATTCCTCTGCACCGACCAATACTGCAAGCGCTATGATCCCGGCGGACGCGGCGAAGGAGACCCCGGCAGTGGGGCCTGCCATCTCGGCTTTCGGTGCGTCAAGTCAGCGAATTGACCGGATATACCCGACTCACCTGCCGGGGCCGCCCCGGTGAGCGTCGTGGCACGCCTTGCACGAAGTCGCGAGCAGGCCATGCGCCGCGACTGCGGCATTCTTGTCCTTCGCCTGAGCCGCCTTGTCGAGCGCGTTGGCGTCCTCGGTGTAGGCCGAGGTGAGCTTGGCCCAGGAGTCTCGCTCCCCCTTGGGCGGGCTCTCCTTCACCATCTCGGCGGCGAGCTGAGCGAATTCCTTCGACTGCCCCTGGATCGTCTCCCAGGGCGGCTGATCTTCGTTGAGTTCCTTGGCGATCATCGGGGTCAGCGAAGTCGGCCCCTTGGCCAGCTTCGTCATCAGCTGCTTGATCTTCGACGGCAACCCGCCCAGCCCCGGCCCATGCGGAGTCTCCTCGCCGCAGCCCCCGATCGTGACGACGGCCAGTGACGATAGGAACATCAGCCCCGCGTAAGTACGCTTCATCTTCGAAGGACTCCCTACGATTCGTCGCGAGTCGCACGACGAGACCGACATGACTCTATCAGACCGGGTCGGCCCGAGGGAGTCAATCGGCCGGACCATTCAACGGACGCGCCGTAGTATGGCCCCAATGCGCAGGGTGGCCCCGATTCTTGAACCGGGGGATTGCGATACTCGGTTCGAGAATCAGGGCCACCCAGGATTTGCGGAGCGATTCCGACTCGTCGCGATCACCCGCCCATGCCGACCGACTCCAGGATCGGCATGACGTGGCCCTTGGCATCTTCGACCGCGTCTTTGGCGACGTCGGTCAGCGAGTTCATCGACATCTCCATCGCCTGCGTGCCGAGCCTCAGCGCGAGGTAATCTTCGGCGATCCCGAGCACGGCGTCGGGGATGCCCAACACTCGGTGTGCGGCGATCCGGATCATCGGCGCGACGCAGGCCGTACCGGCGGCGATGACAGCGCCCATCGGGGCTGCCCAGGGGTCTTCGATGCCGTCTTCCTTCATGCTCTCGTGCGCCACCCAGGCACCGGAGAGGGTGTGTGGGATCAGCAGCGGCAAGCGATACCGGGCGGGGAAAAGACCGACTTTGTCGAAGAACATCTCGCCGATTGCCCCGAGCACCCAGTGGCTCGCGTTCGGCTTCTTGTGCGCAGTGGCCAGGAACGCCGGCCCGAGCGCGAACTTCAATCCGCTCAAGGCCGCGAGAGTCATCGCACGTTCAAAGCTCTTTTCGTGGGTCATGACGTCATCTCCTTGGAACATCCGACGAAAGGTCGCGCCGCGGAGCGGCTTATCTTGTGCTTTAACTGCAAGATCGGGGCCAAAATGCAAATCCCGACGACTCTGAAGCCGAGATCAGCGGCGGCCTCGAACCTCGCGCCTAGCCGCGACGACTTCCGGGGATTGATCCGGGCGAGGCTGGAAGGAGAAAAGTTTGATGGTCATCTTCCAGCGTGTCGGGATCTCTCAGCTCGATCTCCTCTTGTGGGATGTTTCGTCGCATTGCCAGAGACTCTTACCCGGTTGAACGTAGAGGGGTGAGGCGGCAGAAGGCACGCCTCCCGTTCGGATGTCGCTCCTCCCCGGTTCAAGGGTCGGTGCCACCCGCTTTATACAGATGAGCACTGTTTCCAGGCCCTCTATCTGGACCGATTCATTAATTCGACGCAAGCCGCGCATCTTCTCTAGCCGAAGAAGAGTTCTGTTATTCCGTGTTCCCGGTCCGCGTTGACGGTTCGGGGGCAATGGGCTATGGTCCCGACACGGTCCTGAGCCTCTGCCAATCGGTAAATACCGGGGCGAGGGTGAGGGGTTACGGGATCGCCCGTCGGGGTGCAAGGAGGCACTCGATGGCTACTGTCGCCGAAACGTCGCTGGGGTGGGAGACTGAGGCCGATGGGATCGCGTTCGCACGCGAAGTCCTTCGGATCGAGGCTCAGGCCCTCTTGCAGGTCCGCGACCGGATCGATGAGACGATCGCACGCGCCGCGGATTTGATCTTCCGGTGCCGGGGGAGTGTCATCGTCACCGGGATGGGCAAGGCGGGGATCGTCGGGCAGAAGCTCGCGGCCACGCTCGCCTCGACGGGCACTGCCGCCTTTCCGCTCCATCCGGGCGAGGCCGTCCACGGCGACCTCGGCCGCGTCCGCGCAGGGGATGTCGTCATCGCGCTCTCGCAGAGCGGCGAGACCGACGAGGTGCTCCGGCTTCTACCCTCGATCCATAGGCTGGGTGCGATGCTGGTCGCGATCACCACGAGATCAACCAGCTCGCTCGGGCGGGCGGCTGACCTCTGCATCACGCTCGGGCCGATCGAAGAGGCGTGCCCGCTCGGGCTGGCCCCCTCAGCCAGCACAACGGCGATGATGGCGCTCGGCGATGCCCTGGCCCTGCTCGTGAGCCGGCTGCGTGACTTCCGCGCCGAAGACTTCGCGATGAATCACCCGGCCGGCATGCTCGGGCGAAGCTTGAGCCGGGTCGAGGACGTGATGCGAACCGGCAAGCGGTTCCGCGTGGCACGGGCCGACCTCTCCGTGCGTGAGGTTTTCGTCGGGCTCGCAGGGCCTCGCAGACGATCGGGCGCAGTGCTAATCGTCGACGAGACTGAGCGGCTCGCGGGGATCTTCACCGACTCCGACCTCGCCCGCCTCTTCGAACAGCGCCAGGAGGCGATGCTCGACCGGCCGATCCGCGAGGTGATGACGCCCGACCCCGTGCAGGTGGTTGTCGGCTCGTCGGTGGCGTCGGCAATCGACGCGATGCGCGACAAGAAGATCAGCGAACTGCCCGTCGTTGACCGGGTCGGCCGTCCCGTTGGGCTGATTGATCTGACCGACCTGATCGGGTTGGTCCCAGCCGAGTCCGAGGAGTGACCGAGCGATGAGCCACCCCTTCAAACCCCTGCTCGACCTCGCCGACCGGTGCGGACCGATCGAGCTGTTGCTCGTTGACGTCGACGGCGTGCTTACCGACGGCGTGATCGCGATCGACGACAAGGGTGTCGAGACCAAACACTTCCACGTCCGCGACGGCAGCGCTTTCCACCTCTGGAAGAAGGCGGGCAAGCGGGCGGCGATCCTCTCGGGCCGCTGGGCACCGCTGGTTGACCGCCGCGCCGCCGAGCTTGGCATCGCGCCGGTGATCCAGGGAGCCCCCCAGAAGGGCGGGCCGTTTCGTGCCCTCTTGCGCGACCTCGGCCTCGACGCCAAGCAGGTCTGCTACGTCGGCGACGACCTTGCCGACCTGCCGGTCTTGAACGCGGTCGGCCTTGCCGCCTGTCCGGCCGACGCAGCGCCCGAAGTGCGGGAGTCGGTCCAGTTCGTCTCGACCGTCCCCGGCGGCCGAGGGGCAATCCGCGAGATCGTCGAGGTTATCCTCAAGCACCAAGGCGTCTGGGATGAACTCGTCGACCGCTACCGGATTCCTGCTTGAACCGCGAAAAAGGGGATATCTTTCAATTCAAGACGATCACAAACCGATGGACTTTTGGCGGGATGATACAGCGACCTTGTCGGACGGGCTGACCTTGATGAGTAAGTCTTACAAATAAGCACGCGGGACGGCGAGTGGCACGAGTTTGGCGGGTTGGTGGATTGGCAAACTCGGCCTGTCCTTAAAGGTCTCAACGGCGGGAGCGGTCGTGTTCAAGAAAGCGTTACAGATCGTCGTCACCTTTGGCGTGCTCGTGGGTGGCTATCAAGCCTACCTCCTGGGCTTCGCTGCGCTGACGGACCGGATCGGCGCGCCGAAGACCGTCGACACCGCATGGGTGCCCACAAAGTCGGTGACGGCCAAAGAGGCCCATCGGCTCGCGGTCGAGTCGTTTGGCAAAGACGACTTCACCTCGCGCCCTGACTTGCGGATCAGCATGTATGACGCTGAGCGCGGTTTCTACATGTACGCGCTCAACTATAAGCGACTTGAAGACGGCAAGAAGTTTGAGTTCTGGCCGTTCGCCATCATCTGGATGTCGAAGGACGGCAAGAGCCGCAAGACCGCGACGAGCGACCGCGCCCTGATCGAGCTCAACGACAAGATGGGCCTGGTCAAGCCGGGGCAGGATGCGCTCCACGTCATCGAGGCCAAGCTCGAAGGCAACGTCGTTATCCGCGACGATAAGGGGACGCTCGCCGACCGCGCCGACGACCTCGTGGTCGGCCCCCTGCCCTATATCGAATACTCCGAGAAGGTGAATCCGCCCGAGATTCGTAGCAAGTCAGACATCCGCCTCGTTGACCGAGACCTGACCGTCACCGGCTTTGACTTGCTGATCCAGCTTCGCAAGTCTGAGGGCAAGGCGGGCAGTCCCGCGGGGTTCGATGCCCAGACGGCCTACCTCAAGAAGAACGTCGTCATTGATGTGAAAGACGTCGGCAAGTCAGGCGTCTTGCCCGGCACTTCGAAGGCAACCGCCCCCACGGGAACGACCCCGCTCCGGCTCACAAACGAGGCCGAGATGCGGATCGACTTCCCGCCCAAACCAAGGCTCTCGCCGCCCGGTCTCGTTGGTCCTCCCGAGCTGGAAGGGCCGACCTATGCGACCTTTCACCGCCTCGTTGTCGTCAGGCGCGGTCTCGGCGCACTGATGGACGAGCTGACCTGCGACACCCTTCGGCTCACGCTCTTGCCGGCCGAGAAACGGATGAGCTTCGACCCCCGCCCCGGCGGATCAGTGCTCGTTCTGGGAGCGGCAACGATCGCACCCGGCGGTGCCGGAATCGCGCCAGGCTATGGCCGTCAGGGTGATGGTCCACTCACCGACCTGGCGATCCGCGAGGCCAACGCCAAGGGCTTCTCGGTCTGGCTGAGTTCCGTCGCGCAAGGGATGCGAGCGCGTTGTGATGAGTTGATCTACAAGAAGCTTATGCCCATCGCCGCCGACGAGACCTATCTGAGCGCCAAGACGAACCGGCAGATCTATGTCGAGAAGATCGACCACGCCGCCCCGCTGCCGAACCCTGGGCCGATCACCTCGGTCACGACAATCTGGTCGGCCGACGCCAAGATTTTCGATGACGGCAAGGGTGGCTCAGCCTCGACCGTGATCGCCCGTGGCCCCGGTAAGATCGAAACTCGTCCTGCGACCGACAAGCCCGCCGAGCACGCCGCAACCTGGAAGACCGAGCTGGTCATGCGGACGATCCCACTCGCCGCAATCGGCCGCGAAGGCGAGCCGGCCCCGACCAAACGGCTCATCACACTCACCGGCGACCCGAAGCTTGAAGAGTTCGCCAAGGCGATGAAGCTCGAAGCCAAGCAGTGGATCATCGTCAGCCTCCTGCCCCGTCCCAAGCCCAAAACGGCCGTGGCCGCCGCTGTGGCCAAGGGGGGCGACGCCCTCTCGACCGGCTCCTATCTGATCGAATGGATGGAGGCGCGAGAGAATGTTCGCCTGACTTCGCCTGGTAAAACGGTCGTCGCTCGCGACAAGCTCGTCGCCCCGTTCGAGCAGGTCGAAGCCCTCGCCTCAGCCCCCTCCGCCCCGACCTCCGAGGCACCCAAGCCCCTGGCCGAAGCCGGCTCGACCCCGGTCACGCTCGGCGATGGTTCCACCCGGGCGCAAGGGGCGACCGAGCCGCCGATCAAGGCCGCCGAGCCTGACGTGACCGTCACCGCGCACAAGGTCTGGGCGAAGATCCGCCAGACCCAGGGCAAGTCAGAACTGGCCGAGGCCCGGCTCCGTGGGCACGTCGTGTTCCACCAGGACGCCGCGCCTGACAAAAAGCGCGGGACCGATGTTGAGGGCGAGGCGCTTGACGTCAAGTCGGTCGGCAACGGCAAGATGACATTCCAGGTTCTCGATACCGACCCCTCCGCCATCGACACCCGCGCCCGACTCGCGTCGGCAACCGCCCCCAAGCCCGACCGGCCGAAGATGGCGACGATCGTCACCGAAGACTACACGATCGAAGGCCCTGCGATCGGCATGGACCAGTCGGCCGACTACGCCTGGGTCAACGGCCCCGGTCGGCTCGTCCAGCTCACTGAGCGTGGGTTCCTCAACGACAAGGGCGTGCAGGAGCGGGTCAAGGCGCAGGCCACCAAGGTCGTGCGGAAGACCCAGGGGGACAAGGCGAAGGTCGAGAAAGACAAGGTGCCGTTCACCATCGCCTGGACCGAGCAGATGCAGTTCTTCGGCCGCTCGACCGACCCGCAAGGCCGACCCTCGGGCAAGGCCGAATTCCGAGGGAACGTCGATGCTCGGATGGAAGACGGGGTGATCGCCGCCGACGAGATCGACACCTACACCGACCGCCCGGTCTCGCTCGCGTCGTCGATGAAGCCGAAATCGAAGTCGCCTCGACCCGACACGACGAAGATCGACGACGCCTTCGCCGTCAATCGCGAAGACGTTCCCTCCATCGACACTGAGTCCGTCGATGACGAACCGCAGGCCCAACTTGCTCTGCTCGACGCCCGGAACAGTAAGGCCAAGCCCCGCAAGGGCCGGAACGTGATCGCTGTCAGCATCAAGCGTGATCCCGAGACCGGTGAACATATCGAAGCGCAACGGATCGTCGGCGAGCGCGTGACTTACGACAAGCGAACCGGCGAATATTCGGTCCCTGGCAAGGGGATGGTCTACCTCTGGCGTCGCAGCGCGATCAAGCCGGGCGAGGCCCCGACGCTGCCCGGCGGCCCACTGCCCACCGCCAGCCGGCCCCGCGCTGTGCCGATCGCCAACCCCACTCGTAGCGCCCCCAAACCCGGCACCGTGAAGGAATATAGCCCCTGGGAACTGACCCAGGTGCAGTTCGAGGACGAGATGCACGGCCGGTTCGGCGTCGGTAGCGAACAGACCGAATCCCGCACCGCAGACTTCTATGGGGCTGTCCAGGTCATCACCGCCCCAGTCCCGACCGAAGGCACCGCGCTGAGCTTTGACGCCCATCCCAAAGACTTCAAGCGGATCACCTCCGAGTCACTGCGGATCGTCTCCGAGCCCCCTCCCGCCGGTGTCAAAGACGCCGCCTCCCGGACCTTCGTCACCGCCGAGAAGGATGCGCAGGCGACCACCTCAACCCACACCGTCGCCGCCGACCTTCTCACCTTCGACTCGCAGAAAGACCTCTTCTACGCCTACGGGCTCGACGGCCGCACGGTCACGATCGTCAACCAGACCAACCCCGGCCAGCCCGCATCGACGGTCAAAAGCCAGGCCGCCTTTTACAACCACAAGACCGGTGCCGCGCAGCCGATCAACCCGAACCAGATCCAGTTTCTCGACGCCTCCACCGGCCAGCGTCCCGGCCTTGAAGGCCCGAAAGGCCCCGAGGCCGTCAAGCCGAGAAACCAGCGCCCCAGCCTCCGACCCCCAGCCTCGAACAACATCGAACGCCGAGGCTTCGGCAGCGGTCGCTGATCGCCTTCGCCGCGCTGGATTGACTCCCCATTCAGGTCGACCAGAAAACGGGCAGTCGCTCAATCCTTCCCCCGCTGCCCGTCGCAACGCGGCCCGGGTCGGATTATACTTGGGTCTATCCAACACCCGAAGCCGGTGAGCACTCCTACGCATCCGCCCCCTCACCCAACTGAGAAGCGACACCATGTCCCTTGCGCGACCTCTGTCCGTGACGGCCCTCGTCCTTGCCTGTGCGCTCGGAGCGCTCGGGGCCGACGGGCCTGCCCCCAAACCGCTCCGCGTCCTGCTCGTCAGCGGCGGCTGCTGCCATGATTACACCAAGCAAAAAGTGCTCATCGCCGAGGGGCTCGCTGAGCGTGCCTATATCGAAGTCACCACCGTCCAGCAGGGCGGCACGACCACCAACACCCCGATCCCGCTCTACAATAACCCCGACTGGTCCAAGGGTTATGATCTCGTCATTCATGACGAATGCCTCGCCGACGTGAAAGACACCAAGTTCATCGCTGGTATCCTCGCCCCCCACAAGGCTGGTCTG
>JANXSY010000268.1 GCA_025356435.1 Isosphaeraceae bacterium
ATCTCGGCCAACATCCCGAAGCCCGGAGCCCCCCGGACGATCCGGAACGAACCCATCATTTCGCGTCCGCCCACCTCGCCGGTGAGTCCGATCGAGTCGTCAAAGGGCCAATATGCGACCGTTCCGGTGTTCATGACCGTCGATCCTGACCGCAAAGATCGGCGATAGTCGATCGGAAGAGGCTTAAGTAGCGTTCATGAGGCTCTCTGATGAGGGCCGAACGCTCAAGGTGCGCGCGGATTCCATGCGATTTGAAGACGACGACCAGCCTCGGTTCTTGAGCCGGCGAGTTGCGGCGATATGAGGCAGATCACCCGTGCGGAGGTCACTCCAAACAGGTTCAAGACCCGTGCCTCCTGAGATCGCTCAAAACAATGCGACCTTTGCAATCTGTCTGGGCGAGCTTCCGAGGGAGTTGGCGCGGGGTGGCGCGCGATTTAGGATGCAGGTAAGGACAGAGGCCCGACCGCGCTATGCCGTTCGTACGAGGAACCAGCCCGTGCCATCGAACCACCGAGTCGCTCCACTGGCCCGCTTGACCGTCGCGTGGACGACCCTGGCCCTTGTGCTGGCGGCGTCAGGCCGTGTCGATGCCCAGGCCCCGACACCCCTCTCGGCGTACGTCCCTGGCGACGAGGTGGCTGTTTATCTCGAATTCCAGGGCCTCGATGCCCATGCCGACGCCTGGAAGCGTTCCTCGGCCTATAAGATCCTCAACGACACCCCCACCGGCGCGATGCTCGACGAGGTGGCCGTCCAGTTCCTGACCCAGAAGATGCCGCCGAAGTCGAAGATCACCGGGGCCGAGGCCGTCATCCTGGCCAAGCACCTCGTCAGGCACGGTTTCATTTATGCCGGGCTCGGCAAGGCGGCCAATCCGCAGTCGCAGCGCGAGGTTTTCGTGGCCCGGGGGGTCTTCAAGAACAAGGAAACCCGCCCGATCGTCGCCCGCTTGCTCAGCTCGGTAGCCGACCCAACGAAGCCCAAGCCGAAGGTCGTCGAGGTCGCGGGCCATAAGATCGTCGTCCAGACGGTCGTGACCGGCAAGGTGATGGCCTACTGGGTCGACGACGTCCGCAAGGAAGACCTCGTCCTCGTCCCTCCGCAGACGACTGAGGCTGACGTGGTGAGGGTTGCCGGCTCGATCTTCTCGACGATCGAGGCCAAGACGCCGAACGCCACGAACCACCCGTCCCGCGTCGCCCTCGCGAAGGATGAAGACGGGTTCGGGCCTGTGGCATTCGCTTTTGTCGATTTCACGGCGATGGGTCCGATCCCGGCCCCGCCCGAACTCGGCCTTGAGACGCTCAAGACGGTCGACATGCGTTGGGGCTTCCAGGACAAGGAGACGGTGTCCATCCTTCGGGTCGTCGCGCCGAAGCCTCGCCAGGGCCTGCTCGCCCTCTTCGACCAGCCGACTTTTGAGAAGGGTGTCCTGCCGCCGATCCCCGAAGGAGTGACCGGCTTCAGCGTCTTCACCTTCTCGCCGAAGACGTTCTATGACCAGGTGACGACCCTCGCCAAGTCGATAAATCCGCAGGCCGGAGCGCAGATTGACGCGATCAGCGACCAGATCAAGGCGAAGACCCGTCTGCGGCTCAAGGAAGATATCCTCAGCCATCTCGGCCCCAAGATGGCCGTCTACGTCGCCCCATCGCCGAAGGCAAGTGCTGATGCGTCGAAGGCCCCGGCCTTCAACCCCTTGGCCGCGATGCTGGGCGGGGCTGAGATTCCTCGGCTGACCTTGATCGCCGACATCGACGACCCTGTCGCCTTTGGTCGAGTGCTCGACGAGCTGATGATCCAGGTCAACCAGGCCCTCAAGACCGCTGGACCCCCGACTCCGCCGCCCGACGGCGGGGCACCGCGTTCGACGGCCAAGGGGGCGAAGGGGCCGAGTTCTGGGATCGAGTTCAAGCTTGTCCCCGGGGCGACCAAGGTCTTCATGCTCACGATGCCGCCCACCCTCTCGGCCCTGGTGCCGTCTTACATCAAGCCGACGATCCGGGTCGGGCCAAAACATGTGGTCTTCTCGATCTCGCCCGACTCGGCCCGCCAGGCCCTTGAAGTCAAGGGTGGTAGCGTTGCCTTGACGACCTACGCCGCGACCCTCCAGCCTGCGCCGGCGAACCTGCTCGTCGCCATTGTGGCCGACCCGACCGAGACCCTGCCTGCCGCCCTGGCGAGCTTCCCGGGGGCTCTTCAGGCCAAGATCAACCAGGCCAACGCCCCTCCTGCGGCGATGCCCGCCACGAACGGTCCTGGCGGTCCAGGCGGGCCTCCTGGCGCGATGACTCCCGGCGGCTTCCCGGGCAGCTCGTCGTCGGCACCGGGGGCCATGATCCCCGGCAGCAGCTCGGGCAGTTCGTCGTCGATCCCGCCAGGGTCGTCGAGCGGCTCTCGCCCACCGGAGTCGAGCGGCGGCCCTGGCCCGAACGGGGCCGACGCGAAGCCGGCCGACGGGTCGGTGATCTTCAATATCGACGCTGCAAAGCTCCCCACGGCTGCCTCGATCAAGCCATTCGTGATCCCCTCGCTGTTCACCGTCTCGGTCGATGACGATGGGATCAAGGTGATCTCCCGCGAGGCCTTCCCCGACCTGGGTTCCCTCGTCTCGAACAACTCGCTGGGGTCGATCCTTGAGAAGGCCCGGGCCAGCATGCTGGGTATGCCGAACATGGGTGGGCCTCTCCCAGCCGGTCCCGGAGCACCGCCAGCCAGCGTGCCGGGTGCGGGCACTCCCAAGGCGGCCCAGAGGGGGGAGAGCAGAGATTGACACTTACTCGTCACACGGCCCGAGACATGCACTATACTTTCACGGGGCGAGACTTGGTCTCGCCCGCCAACGACGTTCGCAGTCTCTCAGTCTGGTCCCGGGCCGCTCTTGGCCTTGGGGTCCGATCTGCAACGCGGCCTGACCGTCTTGGCCCGGTCCCCGGGTCTGGTCTCGTCCGTGGTCTCTCGTCCGACGCGTCGGGGCCGTTTCCTGACGACAATCCGCGCGTCGAGACGTACGGTCAACGATCGGAGGCGATTCGATGGAGTTTGTCCACGAAGTGACGGCCTATCTGGAAAACAAGCCCGGCCGACTGGCCAAGATCTGCTCGTCGCTCGCCCACGAGAAGGTGAATATCCGGGCGATGAGCGTCATGGACTCGAACGGAAAGAGCGTACTCAGGCTCGTCACCGACGACCTCGACCCGACCAAGCGCGTCCTGACCTCGCTCGGTACCGAGCATACCTGGTCGGACCTTCTCGCTGTCGAGATCGACAACAAGCCCGGGGCGCTCGCGAAGGTGCTCGAACGACTTGCGGAGGAGCATATTAACGTCGAGTACGCCTACGGGTCGAACTCCTCGGCCGCCGGCAAGTCGCTCGGCCTCTTCCATACGTCGAACCCCAAGCGAGCCCTCCAGGTGCTCACAGAAGCCTCGAATGGGTCTGACCACTCCCAGGGACGCCGACCACTCCATGTCCGTTGACGAAGGCCCTTTGCCGGACCCGATCGCGATCCCGACGATCGATCGGGTCCGGCTCCACATCATCCTCATGGAGCCTGAGATCGCCGGGAATACGGGCGGGATCGGCCGGACCTGCGTCGCTGCCGGCGCGGCCCTCTGGCTGGTCCGGCCCCTCGGCTTCCACGTCAACGACCGCAACATCCGCCGCGCGGGGCTCGACTACTGGCCCCACCTCGCCTTCCGGATCGTTGACAGCATCGACGAGATCATCACCCACTTCGGCCCCGACCGCCTCTGGTGGTTCAGCACCAAGGCCGCCCGTACCTACACCGACGCCCCTTTTCGCGACGGAGACGGCCTGATCTTCGGTCCCGAGAGTCGAGGCTTGCCAACCCATCTGCTCGCCGAAGCGGCAGCCCATGATCGAGCCTTACGCATCCCGATCCGTCCCGAAGCGAGAAGCCTCAACCTTTCCAACGCAGCGGCCATCGCCGCTTATGAAGCGATCCGGCAGTTCGATCGCGTCTGAAATCGTCGATAAGGTGCTTGGCACGCATAAGACATTCGTTTAAACATCGGGTCAAGTCGGTCATAGATTCATCGGAAAAGTTCATGAAGCTTTACCGCAGATCATCTGCCTGACCCTCGGCTAGACCATTCTGCGCCTTCGCCGACCTCGGCCACCCCTGCGAAGGGTCCTCCGGACGGCGGGTCGGGCCAATGGCCTTGGGAACTCTCATCGCCCTCGTCGTTACCGGAGGCTGACGCCTCAACCGGGGCGCACTCAATTGGATCGGGGTTGCGATCGGCCTGGCCTGGATCTGTCCACTGATTTCAGGATGGCTCTCACCTTGGCTGCACTTCCTCGACCCAACCGTCTGGTGATCTCCTTGCGAAGCGTCTTATCCCCTCGTGGCAAGCTCGGCGTCGTCGGCCTGGTGGTCCTTGCGGCATACCTGTCGGACAAGCCCTGTATGCGGCCCTTGAGGTACGGTATAACCCCCAAATCTATCCGACGATTCACATATCCCTTGACCGATTTCTCTTGGGACCCTCGAACCAGTCAGCCGTTCTTTGGACGATCCTCGGGGCCTGGTTGTGGATCGGGGTATCGGGCCGCTGGCGGAGACCCCTGGGCTGGGAGGATCGGGCGTTGGTACGGCTGGACGTGGATCAGCATGTTGGTCTGGTTCGAATTAACCGGGTACATCTTTTGGGGATGAGTCCACCGATCGACCTGCGGCGTCGGTCATCCCCCTGTCCCTGATCCGCTCGCCGAGGACGTAGTAGATCGGGATCACGAACCGGCCGAGGACGGTGCTGACGAGCATCCCGAAGACGATCACGATCCCCAGCGAGTTCCGGCTGTAGGCCCCTGCCCCGGTGGCGCGGGCCATCGGCAAGACGCCCATGATGAAGGCGAATGACGTCATCAGGATTGGCCGGAGCCGGAGTTTCGAGGCGATCTTGGCCGACTCGATGATCCCCGCGCCTTCCCTTCGAAGGTCGGCCGCGAACTCGACGACGAGGATCGCGTTCTTCGTCTCCAACCCTACGAGCATGACCAGGCCGATCTGGCCGAAGACGTCGAGCGGCATGTTGAACAGCCAGAGGCCGACCATCGCCCCGAAGGTCGCGAGCGGGACGGTGAGGATGATGACGAGCGGTCGTATCCAGCTTTCATAGAGTGCCGACATGAAGAGAAAGACGCAGACCACAGACATCCCGAAGATGAAGAGCGACAGGTTCCCGGTCTTCAACTCCTGGAACGTCGAGCCAGTCCATTGATGACTGAAGCCCTCGGGCAAGACCGCGTCGGCCACCCGCTCCATCGCGGCGACAGCCTGCCCAGAGCTATATCCGGGGGCGGGCTGGCCGTTGATCTTTGCGGTGTTGTAGAGGTTGTAATGCGGCACGTCGATCGGACCGACCGTCTGTTTCACGTCCCCCAACGAGCTCAGCGGAACGCGATTACCCTTACGGCTCAAGACCTTGAGCGAGAGGATTTGCTCTCGCGAACTGCGTCTCGAACCCTCGGCCTCGATCATCACTTTCCAGACCTTGCCGAGCAGGTTGAAGTCGTTGACGTAGACCCCGCCGAGGTTGACCTGGAGCGTCTCGAAGACGTCAGAGACCGGTACGTCGAGCGTCCGCGCCTTGACGCGGTCGAGCTCGAATCGATACTGCGGCACGTTCGCAGAGAACGGGGTGTAGAGGCCGGCGAGTTCAGGCTGTTTGCGGGCTTCCAGCAGGAACTGATTCGTCACGCGGGCAAGGGTCTCGGTGCCCTTGCCCAGCAGGTCTTCGAGCTGAAACTCGAAGCCGCCTGTCGTGCCGAGGCCCTGAATGGCTGGCGGCTGGAAGACGAAGACCTGCCCGCCTTTGATCTCGCGATCCACCTGCGCCTGAAGCTTTGCCACCAGTGCGGGTGCCCTCAGATCGGTCGACGTCCGCTCGTGCCAGGGCTTGAGGATGACGTAGATCGCCCCGGCATTGGGCTGGTTGACGCCGGTCAGCGGGTTATTCCCCTCCATGCGGACGACGTCGTTTACCCCGTCAAGCTCACGGGCGATCGCGTCGACTCGCTCGAGAATCAGGTGGGTTGGCCCCAAAGTCGTGCCGTCAGGCGTCTGCACGGTCACGATCAGATAGCCCTGATCTTCGACCGGGATAAATCCCTTGGGACGCTCGACGAGCATCAGAAAGGTCAGCGAGAGAAGCCCGACCGAGGGGATGACGATCATCCACCAGTGCTTTGCGGTATATTCGAGGATCGAGTCATAAGATTCTTCGATCCAGCGAATCCCATGATTGAACCAGACGAAGGGGAGGAACTTGGTCTCGCCGTGCTTGGGTCGGAGGAAGAGCCGGGACATCGCCGGGCTGAAGGTGAGCGAGTTGATGGCCGAGAGCACGAAGGAGAAGACGATCGTGAGGGCGAACTGGTTATAGAGTCTGCCCGTCAGCCCCGGGATGAACGCCACGGGGACGAACACGGCAGCCAAGACGAGCGTGATTGTCACGATTGGCTTGGCGATCTGGCTCATCGCCTTACGTGTGGCTTCGAGGGGGCCGAGTCCGTGCTCCATCTGCTTCTCGACGTTCTCGACCACGATGATCGCATCGTCGACCACGAGGCCGATCGCCAGCACGAGCCCGCAGAGCGTGAGTGTGTTGATCGAGAACCCGAATACCGCCATGAGGGCGAAGGTCGCCACGAGCGAGACCGGGATCGCGATCAGCGGGATCAAGGTCGCGCGGAAGCCCTGGAGGAAGATAAAGACGACGATCAGGACGAGGACGAACGCCTCGATCAACGTATGCTGGACCTCGCTGATATTCTCGGCGACATACAGCGTCGTGTCGTAGGCGATCCGGTATTCGAGGTCAGGCGGGAAGTTTTTGGCGAGCCGATCCATCTCGGAGCGGACCTGGGCGACAATCTGAAGGGCGTTGGCGTCGGAGAGTTGATAGATGGGCAGCGTCGCGGCGGGAACTCCGTTGAGATACCCCGCCATCTCGTAATTCTCGGAGCCGAGTTCGATACGGGCGACGTCGCTGAGTCGTACGACCGACCCATCGGAGTTCGCGCGAACAATGATCTCTCCGAACTCCTCGGGCTTCGAAAGCCGACCCTTCGCGGAGATCGGGTATTCGAACCTCTGTCCGGCCGGAGCCGGCGCGGCCCCAACCTTGCCTGAGGCGGCCTGACGGTTCTCCTGCTGGATCGCCGTGATGACTTCTTTCGCAGCGATCCCCTGATTGGCGAGCCGGTCGGGGTCGATCCAGACCCTCATCGCGTACTTGCGGCCGAACGTGCTGACGTCCCCGACCCCGGCGACCCGCCGGAGGGCGTCGATCACGTTGATCTCGGCGTAGTTGTCGAGGAACCCCGAGTCATAGGTCGTCTTCGGCGAGACGAGGTTGACCACGCAGACCATGTTGGTCGAGGCTTTTTTGATCTCGACCCCGAACTGCTTGACCTCGTCGGGGAGGGTCGGCTTGGCAGCCTCGATCTTGTTCTGGACGTCGACAGCCGCAATATCCAGCGGGTAGCCGACCTCGAACGTCGCCACGACCTTCGACAGGCCGTTGCTCGTGCTGTCGGAGGAGATGTAGATCATCCCCTTGACGCCGTTGACCTTCTGCTCGATCGGGGTCGTGACGGTATTCGCCACGGTTTGAGCGTCGGCACCCGTGTAGGTCGTGGTGATCTGGACCTGGGGCGGCACGATCTCGGGGTAGAGTGAGATGGGCAACAGGAAGGCACAAAGGCCGCCGACCAGGAGCATCAGCAGGGCCAGTACGGTCGCGAAGATCGGCCTGCCAATGAAGAAGTTGACCATCGGAGCCTGGCACCTCGCGGGGATTCGGTGGTGTGGATCTCAGACAGCGATTCGTCAACGAGTCGCGGGCGGTTCGGTGGCGTTGGTCAACGGGTCGGGCCTGACGTCTTCTGTCTTGACCGTGACCCCCTGCCGGACGGACTGGAGCCCTTCAACGATCACCTTCTGGCCGGCCTTGAGGCCCGACTTGACGACCTTCAGGCCCTGGTAGGTGTCGTCTTCAAGCTCGACTGCGGCGACGACTACCTTCCCGTCAGACCCGACGAGAAAGACCGTCGTCCCGGCTTGCGTCTCGACGATCGCCTTCTCGGGGACGACGAGCACACCCTTGCGGTCCTCGATCGTGGCGAACATCCGGGCATATTCGCCGGGAAGGAGTGACTTGGCCGGGTTGGGCACCTTCGCCTTGAGCAAGAAGGTCGACGTGTTCCGGTTGATGACGTTGTCAATGAAGTCGACCCGGCCCGAGAAGCTCCGGACGTCGACCACGCCCACTTCGACCCGGATTACCAGGCCCTGTGCCACCAGAGCCGTGACGCGAGGTAGATAGCGAGAGCTAACCTGCATCTCGATGCCCATCGGGTCGAGCTTCTGAATCGTCGCCAGGGCACTGTCTTGCCCGGTCACGACGAGGTTGCCGACTTTGACCAATGCCTCGCCGATCCGGCCGTCGATCTCGGCGTTGATCCGGCAATAGCCGAGGTTGATCTCGGCGTCTCGCACCGACGCCTCGGCCTGCCCCATCTTTGCCTTGGCGGCGAGGATATTCGTTTCAAAGTCCGCCTTCGCCTGATCGAGCGACGCCCGGTTGGCCGCGACCTGGGCTTCGGCCTTTTTCATGTTCGCATCGGCGAGGTCGAGGTCGCCTTTCGCCGCCGCATTCCTGCCGAACAGCAGCTTGACCCTCTGAAAATCGACCTGAGTGAGCAGTAGCGCTGCCAGGTTAAGGTCGAGTTGTGCCTGCGCAACCTCGCGTGCCTTCGACTGATCGGAACGCTTGACCGAGGCGTCGGCCTCGGCTCGCTGGGCTTTGGCCAACGCAAGTGACACCTTGAACGGCTCTTCATCGATCACGAAGAGAGGTTGATTCTTCTTGACGTCAGTTCCCTCCGTAAAGAGAACCTCTTTCAGAATGCCTTTGACCTGGGCGATGACCGTCACATGGCCGACCGCTCGGGTCGTCGCGTTTGACGTGACCACGAGGGGGACGTCCATGACCCGCACTTCGGTCACGACGACAGTCGGCGGTGGGGATTCCCGGACCGACTTTCCCTTGTCGCTGCAACCCTGCAGGAGCGTGAGGACAGCGAGGCCGACAAGCCAGGGCCGCCCGTTCGCCGAAACTTTTCCCTTTGCGTTGCTCCAAGACATGAACGTCTCGCCCCTGTACATCGACACAGTCAGACACGATGACCATTACTATGCCCATGATGACGGACAAGTTACAAGCGCGTCTCCTTAACCAGATCCAGTTCCTTTTGATATAACCATAGAGTCGGTGAGTCGAGCCTTTCGCCCGCCTATTCCCGAGAGCCGAGCCGCGGTCCAATTCACCGTGCGACAATCGGGCGTCATCGCCTTGAGGTCTGTCTTTCATGCGATATGTCTCCCATCTGGCCTGCCCGACCTGCGGCGCGACCTATCCGGCCGATCGGCCGATGAACCTCTGTCCGGTCGACGATCGGCCGGTCCAGGTTGTCCTTGATCTCGACCGGCTCCAGGCCGAGCGTGGACCCGACCGGTTCTGGTCTCCCGACCGTCCGAACCTCTGGCGATTCGGCGGCCTGCTCCCGCTCGATTGGGACGACCCCAGCGACCGCGCCTCGATCGTCACACTCGGCGAGGGGCATACGCCTTGTCTGCCCTATGATCACCCGCTGGCTAGATCGCTCGGTTGTCGGCTCGAAATCAAGGACGAGGGGCGTCCGCACTCCGGCGGCTACGGGGCCAATCCGACGCTCTCGTTCAAAGACCGGGGGATGGCGATGACGGTCGCGATGGCCCGGGCGCTGGGCCTGACGCGACTGGCCGTTCCGACTCAAGGCAACGCAGGAGATGCACTGGCCCAATATGCCGTCGCAGCCGGGATCGAGGTGGTGGTCGTGATGTCGCCCGATACCGACCGGCCGGTGATGGGCAACGTCGCCGCGCTGGCCAAGCTCTATCCCCAAAACGTCAGCCTCGAACTCGTGTCGGGGACGATCGTCGACTGTGCCCAACGGATCCGCGAGCACTACCTCCCGCAGGGCTATTTCAACGTCGCGACCTTCCAGGAGCCGGGCTGGAGAACCGAAGGCAAGAAGACTCTCGGTCTCGAGATGGCCGAGCCCTCGGGCGACCGCCTGACCTCGCGGACCTGGAGCCTCCCCGACGTGATCATCTATCCGACAGGCGGCGGGACGGGAGTGGTCGGAATGGCGAAGGCGTTCGACGAACTCGAAGCACTCGGGCTGGTCGGACCCGATCGCCCGAAGATGGTCTGCGTCCAGAGCACGGCCACCGACCCGATCGTCCGCGCCTTTCAGACGGGAGACCTCGACATCACCCCTCTGCCCCCTGGCCGGACGATCGCGACAGGGCTGAACGTCGCCCGCAACGTCGGTCATATTAACGTGCTCAAGATCGTCCGCGAATCAGGCGGGACGGCCCTCGCCATCTCCGACGAGGTGATCCGCGCGACGATCCGCGACGAGTGGCAGGCACGCCGGTTCGGCTGGTCGCCCGAAGGGGCCGCCACCCTCGCCGCGCTGCCGATGCTTGCCGACATGGGAATGGTTCGGGCCGGGGACCGGGTCGTCTTGGTGAACACGGCTTCGCCGGAGAAGTATCTGCCGACGATCCGGGAGTTGTTCGACGATCCCTTGTCGGGTTAACGGAGTGGGGCTGTCGAGGTCACACGCAGCCTGCCAAAGGTGTTCCTGACGGACTGAGACATTCGGATTCGTTTTCGGTATTGTCGTGAATACGTCATCCTTCAGAGTTTGAAGGGGACCCAATCCTCGGTCAATGATGGTGCGCATCAGGACGCCCCGATCCTCGGCTTTCGCCGGGGAGCGGGGCGTCTCGGGTGTTCGTCACGGGCTAGGTCGAAGGGACGATAGGGGCCTAAGCGGCCCCTGGCTTGGCCGGTTCAGAAGCCGTCGGTCCGGGGGGTGCGACGGATGTCGCGCCGGAGCGGCGGGTTGAGGCTCTCGACCTGGCGGGCGTCCTGGGGTTCCAGTCGGCTCGCCTGGCGATTCTCACGCTGAATGGCCTCGTACACCTCTTGCCGGTGTACGGAGATCTCGATTGGGGCCGCGATCCCCAATCGGACCTTATCGCCCCGGATGTCCACCACGGTGATGACGATGTCATCGCCAATGATGATACTTTCGTCGCGGTGTCGGGACAGGACCAGCATCGAAGGGCTCCTTCCTCCTGCCAACGAGGACCGTGACCTTCCTTGGTCACGCTGCCCGGGCGCTCGGATACCACGACGGGGCTCAGGATGGTACGTCGTCGGTGTCGACTGCTTACGCGGTCAGGCCGTCGCTCGGAGCGGCGACGAGATCGGTAACAGAGTGGGTGAGGCTTGTCCAGAGAGCGGGAACCGCACCGCGAAGCGGCTGGACGTCAACACGAGCTGTCGGCCGAGCCGACGAGTCAGGTTGAAGACCAGCGGACCCTGGAGGTTGACCGTGAGGCCCCCTCCGTCGCCACGGTTGAGGATCACGTAGGTGAGCGCCGAACGCTCCTCATCAAGCTCCAGCGCCGTCCGGTCGCCCGGTCGAAGCTCGACCCGATAGTCGGGGATCGCCAGTGGAGGCGCGATCAGACCGAAGGCTAGCTCTGGCGAGGTTACGCTCTGTAACCACGTCAGGCCGACCGAAACCGGGTCGGGGTGCATGACGAACTGCGTGAACGAACGGAACCCGACCAGTCCGTCCGGAATCCTGATGATCTCCGATTCGGACGCCTGGATCAGGCCGAAGCGGGTCGTGATGATGTTCACTTCCTGTTTCCCTCCTTAACGTCGAGCTCGGCGTCGCCGAGACCCGGCGGACACCTGGCACGCTCCGGCAAGTCCGGCCGGTCGATCCCTCGGGTCGAATGACGACCCGAGACCACTCCCGGCTGCCCGCCGTCGCAGCCAAACGAGGCCACGACGTATCCCACGGACAGACCCCCACCCCGACCCACCGGTTCCTACCGAGGTTCTGAGGCAGGCTTGACCGACCTTTCTATCGTCCGACCTGATTTCCTGAGCACACAGTCGGTCGCCCGAAATCGCGGAACGAAGGTCAGTTGCGAGAGCCACGCCGGTTGGGCCGGTCGTAGCGGACAGTCGTGAGGCCGACTCGCGATTCAGTCCACGCCGATCGTCACCCTGGGCGGCTCGGCGAAGTCATGCCAGATCCGTTCGTCAAGGCCGGCGTCGGGGTGCCCGTCGTGGATCAGGACGCGGTAGCGGAAGACGAGCGGCGTCTCGGTGGCGATCACGACCTTCGTGTCGCTCGCCGGCACGAAACTGAAGAACGGCAAGGTGATCGGGTGAATCCGCGCGACGGTCGGGTGGTGGATATTGCCGGGATGGTCGGCAATCATCGCCCCGGCGTAGGTTGACGAGCCGTCGGCGACCGGGCCGGTCAGGTCGACCCATCGGGTTGGCTGGAGATTGCCGTCGATGCGGTGCTTGCCCTCGGAGTTGAGGACATCGAGCTTCCCCTTCACAAACGGCTCAGGGCCACGATAGGCCATCCCGCCGTAGCGATAGGGAAGGACCTCGAAAGGCCGGCTGACAGCCAGTTGGGTCGAGGTCAGGTCGAAGAGCCAGTAGGGAGCGCCGGGGACATCGATCGCTTCGAGATCCCACCGCTCTCGAAGGACCACATCGCCCGACTTGTCGTCCCATCGGTGCCTGGCCCTGATCTGGGCCGTCATGGGGCCGTTGACGGTCGTATCGGTCCCCTCGTGGCGGACCTTCCCTCTGTCGGTGTGGATGTTCCAGAAGTCGAACAGCTGGTCGCCAGCCCGGGCCTTCGCATAGGCGAGGAAGAAACCCCGGTGGTGGGGGTGAAAGGGGGAGAAGTCACCCGTGACGAGTGCCCCCGACGGAGCATACGCTGGGTGGATGTAAGAGTCGCGGTCCTGGATCGGCCCATAAGCGGGTGAGGAAACCGTTGCGTTGTTGTAGCGGAAGACGAGGCGATCGCCATGCCGCAATTCCTCGCCGAGCTTGACCTTATTGATCCGCCATGGTGACTCGTAACGCACCGGTCGGACCACGTCAAGCTGATAAGTTCCTTGCCGTCCCGCCGCGATCGGGCCGGGGATGACCCAGGAAAGCCGGACAGTCGATCCAACTCGTTCGGCCTGCGCGATCAGCGGTTTCGAGGAGGCATCGTCGGGGGTCAGACGGAGGGCGACTGGTCCGAATCTGAGGCGATCGACAACCTCCGGTCCCAGTCGGTTCATGAGGATCGAGACGTGGACCGGGGTGTCGTGCCGGGCATACTTCCCCGATTCAACCCGGATCGCGATCGGACCCGGGCTCGCCGCTCGGGCCGCGAAGCCCGAGGCGAGCAGGAGTGTGATCGCCAGGGCGAGTGCGATCGGGCGACGGCTAGGCAAGAGGTGTCATTGTCTATGGTGAGGGCCGCTCGGCCCGGTTCAGGACCGGTAATTCTCTTCGAGGCCCGAGAGCCTCTGGAACTGCTTGTCGCGTTTGCCCTGCTCGAATTTGTAGATGCCGATATTGCCGACGGTCTCGGCCTCGGTCGGGTGGTATTCCTTGCGACGGCCCTCGGCGGCCCGGAAGACGAGGCCGAGGTGGTCGGCACATGAGAGGCCGAACGACTTCAATTCGGTGAAGACGCCGTCGCTCCAGGGCGCGGCGACCTTGTAGACGGCGGGTTCCTCGCAGCCGGCTTGGGTGCAGTGGACAATTTTGGAAGACATTGCTGGTCGATCCTGCTCGGGTTGATCGGGAAGTAGAGCACCGATCGGCCGGGAGAGGTGGCCCATCACACGTTACGATGACAGACTCCGACCTTTCAGGCCAGTGAAAAACCGCCGAAGGCCGAATCAATCACGCTTTTGGCCGCGTGATCAGAATCGCAAGAACTCGTAGTTCGGGTTCGCGGGGTCGAAGTCGATCGCGGTCAGCGGCGCGTCGATCGCCAGATTCTCGTAGGTGTAGCGTTCGGCGAGGAGTGGGGTGCCCTGCTCTCCCGACTTCGGCCAGTCATAAGAGCTGATCTGGAGCGGGAAGCCGGTCGCAGGGTCGTACAGGACTTCCACCTTGATATAGGGGCGGCTCGGGTTCTCGTACTTGTGGAGGTGGACCGACCTGAGCCGCGGACGGCCGTCCGCACCGGTCGTCCGGTCGAGGATCGTCTCGGCGTCGGGGTCTTCAAGGTCGAGCTTGCGGAACGCAATGAGCTTGTGAGCGAGCTTCGAGAGGCCCGCGTCGGTGACGGGATGCCGGCTGTTCGCCAGGGCAAGCGCGCTATTCGGATCGATCTTGAGCCTCGGGACGAGCCGGCGCGTCCAGTCTCCCTCGTGGGCGATCACTTTATTGTCGTGGTGCCCTTCCGCATAGACGATCTCCTTCCCCGCCTTCGGAGAGAGGAACTTGAAATAGATCGCGAACGGCTGCTGGCGGACCTTCATGGCGAGAGTCTGCTCAGGGTAGAGCCTGCCCTCGATCCGCTCCTGCTTTTTGAACGTCGCGGTATAACCCTGCATACGGTCGATGCGCCGACTCGTATCGGTGAGAATGTCGAGCACCAGCGTCTTGGCGGCAAGGCCCTCGACCTTCCCCTCCGGCCAGGCGGTTCGCTCTCTCAATGGCATCGGCGCGGCAGTCGCAGCGACGGTCGGGGTCGGCGGCTCGACAGGGACGTCTTCGAGCGGCTCGGTAAACCACCAGCTCCCAAGGATCATCGATGCCGGGATGATCGGGATCGCCACGAGCCACCATTTGCGCCGACGTGCTCCGCGAACGGAGACACCATCTGTCAATGAGATCGCAGCCATGCGACCGGACTCCCTGTACGGGGCTATGGGCGAGTGATTGCGGAGGGGTCGATTCCGACCGACGCGGGAACACCAACCCCGCCCGAAATAGTGCATATTGATCCAGTGTGACCCACGTTGAGAGACCGGTCAACAGTTCCTCATCATTTCTCCGGTTGAGATCCGTCGCCTAAGACTTTTTCGGTGTCACCCGTCTTTCTGGTCCTGATCCTGACAATCCGCCCGCCCTACGCTACCCTTAGAGAGGGCTTGACTACCGACGCCAGGGTGTCACTTTTCCTACGTTCGATTGCTTGTCGCGTTGTCGACCGACGTGGTAGTCTAGGCATGATTGTCGGCGTCATCTCTCTGACCGGATCGTCGTTGCGCTATTACGAATGGCCTGCGGAATGGCCGACTCTCCTCGATAACCTCTCCGAACGGATCGAGGTCGTGCCCGCGCGCGGCCGTCGCGCCTCGTTGCGCGACGTCGTCGTTCGGACGGCCTAGCTTGAATCCTTCGTCGACCAATTCGGAGCTATCCCGATGGCCAAGCTCAGTCGAGACTGGACCGACATCCTGATGAAGCGGGGCGTGATCGGCCCCGACCAACTTAATGAAGCCAAGCGGATGAACAGCATCCCGCTTGAGGATGCGCTCGCGAAGCTCGGCTATGCCGACCCCGACGATATCATGAAGGCCAAGGCCGAACAGTTCGGCATGGAGTTCGTCCAGCTCAACGAGATCGAGATCCCCGCGTCAATCGTCGAGAAAGTGCCCGAGTCGCTGGCCCGCGAAAATGTCTTGATGCCCATGTCCGAAGAGGGCGGGATCATCAAGGTCATCATGCACAATCCGAACGACTTCGAGACGGTCGATAAATTGAGGTTCGTCCTCAATAAAGAGATCGAGGTCGCCCTCGCTTCCAAGCAGGCGATCCTCGAAGCGATCAATCACTACTACGGCGGTTCGACGAAAGAGACCGAATCCGTCGACTCGATGCTCCAAGAGTTCACCGACACCGCGCTCGACTATTCGGAGGACGGCGGTGGCGGCGGCGGCGGGATGGGCAAGACCAATGTCCTGGACGAGAATGACGCCCCGATCATCCGACTCGTCCATCTCATCATCCAAGAGGCCGTGACCGCACGCGCCTCGGATATCCACATCGAGCCATTCCCCGACCGCGTCCGGATCCGGTATCGGATCGACGGCGTGCTTATGGAACGTGACTCCCCCCCCCGCCGACTCCTTGCCTCGATTGTCTCCCGTATCAAGATCATGGGTTCGATCGACATTGCTGAGAAGCGGCGTCCCCAGGACGGGCGCGTCAAGATCATCGTCGCCGGCAAAGACATCGACTTGCGTGTGAGCATCCTCCCAACCTCACATGGTCAGTCGGTCGTCATGCGGATTCTCGACCGCGACAATATCAAGGTCGGCCTGAGAGACCTGGGCTTCGGCGACGAAGACTGGAAGCGATTCAGCGTCTACATCAAGCGGCCGAACGGAATTCTCCTCGTCACCGGGCCTACCGGGTCTGGTAAGACGACGACACTCTATGCGGCCCTCAATGAACTGAATCGGCCCGACGTGAAGATCATCACGGCGGAAGACCCAGTCGAATATTACCTCCCCGGCGTCAACCAGTGCGAGGTCCGCGCCAAGATCGGGATGACCTTCGCCAGGATCATTCGGGCGATGCTCAGGCAGAATCCGAACATCCTCCTCGTCGGCGAAATCCGCGATGAAGAGACGGCAAATACCGCGATTCAGGCCTCTCTGACCGGACACTTGGTTTTCAGTACGCTACACACGAACGATGCGCCCAGCGCCATTACAAGATTGGTCGATATCGGGGTGCAACCATTCTTGGTGGCATCTTCGGTCATGGCGATCATGGCCCAGCGGTTGGTCCGTAAAATCTGTCCCAAGTGCAAGCAACGGTTCGAACCCCCCGCGCACATTCTCATTGGACTTGGCCTCAAGCCGGAGATCGCCAAGAAAGCGAACTTCATGAAGGGGAAGGGTTGCGCCTACTGCAACAAGGGGGGATATCGCGGCCGAATGGGGATCTACGAACTGATGGCGATGTCGCAGCAGATTCGCGAGATGACGTTCAAGGGAGAACCGACCCAGAATATCCGCAAAATGGCCCGCAAGCAGGGGATGCATACTCTCTTCGAAGACGGAATGATCAAGGCTCTCAAGGGCCAGACGACCCTGGACGAGATCCTCCGCATCACCAACCGCGACATCTTATCCGAGCCGGCACGTTGACCATCCAGACGGGTCGCGAGGGAGCGCCCGTCAACTGGTTTTCCGAGGGTGCGGGAACGAGTCGATCCGTTCTCATCCCCCTCTAAGAGATCACACCTTTTCCTAACCCGGACTCCAATGGCGTCTTGGGCTCAGATTAACTTCGGGGACTCCCGCTTGATCGGGAACCCATTCACCGAAATAATCCTCTGTGAGCAAGGCTCTGGCGTCTCGTTCTAAAGCCAACAGCCCCAACTCGGATTCGGTGGACACCTGGCTGAAAAGACAAAGTCAACCCCTTCGACTTCGCCCTTCAGGGCTGAGACTTAAGGGTGGTTTACCGATCAGAGCCTACGCGGGAGGGACGAGACGGCCATGGGAACGTTGCTGATCGATAAGTTGCTCCAGACGGTCTGCACGCAGCGCGCGAGCGACCTCCATCTCACCGTCGGCACCCAGCCGATGCTCCGGCTGCACGGGCACCTGCGCCCGCTCGCGACCAAGGTGCTGGAATCGGCCGACACCTCGGCCCTGATGAAGAGCATCACCCCCGAGCGTTGTCAGCAGGAGTTGCAGGAGGTTGGCGGGACCGACTTCGGTTTCGCCTTCGGTGATATGGCGCGGTTCCGGGTTGCCGTCTTCAAGCAGCGCGGCAATATCGGGATGGTGCTCCGGCGAATCCCGAATGAGTTCCTCACCTTCGAGCAGCTCGGCCTTCCGCCCATCATGGAGCAGCTCATCCAGCGCCCTCGTGGCCTGATCCTTGTCACCGGGCCGACCGGCTCGGGCAAGACGACCACGCTCGCGTCGATGATTAACTGGCTGAACAACAACCTTGACCGCCACATCATCACGATCGAAGACCCGATCGAATACTTCCACAAGCACAACAAGTCGCTGATCAATCAGCGTGAGATCGGCATCGACGTCCCCGACTTCCCCGAAGCGATCCGGCGTGCCCTCCGAATGGACCCGGACTGTATCCTCGTCGGCGAAATGCGAGACCTGGCGACGATCCAGGCCGCCATCACCGCCGCTGAGACGGGCCACATCGTCTTCGGCACGCTGCACACGAATTCGGCGGAAGGAACGGTCAACCGGATCATCGACGTCTTCCCGCAAGAGCAGCAGGACCAGATCCGCACCCAGCTCTCGGTCGCGATCCTCGGCATCCTCGCCCAGGCGCTTGTGCCCCGGAAGCCGAAGGGGTTGGTCGCCGCCTACGAGATGCTCGTGGTCACGCCCGCGATCTCCAACCTGATCCGCGAGAACAAGACGTACCGGATCGACTCGTCGATCCAGACCGGCCGCAAGCACGGGATGATGCTTCTCGACGACAGCCTGTTCAACCTCTGGAGGCAGGGACTGGTCGAAGAGGAAGAAGTCATGTTCAAGTCGCGCAAGCCGGCCGAACTCCGCGAGCGGATCGACCTGGCCAAGAAGGGAATTTTCGACGACGACCAGGAGGAAGAAGGCGAGGATTAAGCCGCGAATTCGTCCGAGGTGGGGCCGATCGCCTGTCACACGGACGCGACACATATCGTAATACAAGGGGTCTCTGGGTTTCGAGACGATCCTCAAAGGCGTTCCGCCCTCGTCTCGTCCCGGTCTCTCCTCGCAGTGGTCGCTCCCGGTCGTGGGGGCGACCTGGCATTGCCCCGTCTCTTGTCCCGATTTCGAGTCTCGTTTGATCCGGTCTGTCGGTCGGCCTCTTAGGGTCGTCGCGTGATCGTCGTTCTGGCAAGGGGAAGCTCATGGCGAGGCGGCTCGGCACGATTCTGGTCGATATGGGCTACCTCGACGAGGAAAATCTCTGGAAGGTGCTCGAGGAGCAGAAGCGTTCCGAGAACGAACCGATCGGCAAGGTTGCGATCCGCCTGGGAGTCGTCAGTGAGGACCAAGTCCTCAAGGCGCTCGGCGAGCAGTTGGGCATGAAGGTGGTCCGGCTCGGCGAGATGACCCTGACGTCGGAGCTGGCCGAGCTGGTGAACGAGACGATGGCATCGGCGTTCAAAGTCGTGCCGATGTCTCAGAACAAGAAGGACAAGACGGTCACCGTCGCGATGGCCGAGCCGCAGAATCCGGCCACGCTGGAGAGTCTGGCCTCGTTCGTTGGGCTCCCGATCAAGGGGGTGATCGCGGGTGAGACGGAGGTCTTGAAGGCGATCGAACGACTGTATGCAGGCAAGCAAGAGTCGATCGGTGACGTCGTCAAGGCGATCGAGGCCGACAAAGGCTTGAACCAGTATTCGAATCGCAACGAGAACACGATCGACCTCGAACTGATCGAGGAGATGGCCGAAGCCGCGCCAGTGCGGAAGCTTCTGAATATGGTGCTGCTGCTGGCGATTCGCGACAAGGCGTCTGACATTCACTTCGAGCCGTTCGAAGAAGAATACAAGATGCGTTACCGGGTTGACGGCGTGCTCTATGAGCTCGTCCCGCCCCCGCGGCACCTCGCGCCGGCGATCTCCAGCCGCATCAAGGTCATGTCGAATCTCGACATCGCCGAGCGTCGGCTGCCGCAGGACGGACGAATCCAGCTGGCGATCGGCGGGTCCTCGGTCGACATCCGGGTCTCGACTCTGCCGACCCTTTTCGGCGAGAGCGTCGTGCTCCGGATTCTTGACCGGACCGTCGTCCAGCTCGACCTCAATAAGGTCGGCATGGCCCCTGACATGCTGGTAACCTGGCGCGAGCTGATCCAGAAGCCGAACGGCATCATTCTCGTGACGGGGCCGACGTCGTCGGGCAAGACGACCACGCTTTATGCGACGCTCAACGAGCTGAACCACATCGCGGACAAGATCATCACGACCGAGGAGCCGGTCGAGTATGAGATCGATGGCCTGATCCAGGTGCCGATCTACCCCGAGATTGGCGTGACGTTCGCCGCCTGTCTGCGGGCGATCCTCCGTCAAGATCCTGACAAGATTCTCGTCGGCGAAACCCGCGACCTCGAGACGGCGGAGATCTCGATTCAGGCGTCGCTCACCGGTCACATCGTCTTCACGACTTTGCACACCAACGACGCGCCTTCAGCCATCACCCGGCTTCGCGACATGGGGGTGCCGACATTCCTCATCACCGCGACCATCGAGGGGGTGCTCGCCCAGCGGCTCGTGAGGAAGATCTGCAACTTCTGCCGGGCCCCCTTCACTCCCAGCCCTGAGCTGGCGATGGAACTGGGAATGACAGCCGAAGAGGCGGCAGGCAAGCCGTTCTTCTACGGCAAAGGCTGCGATAAGTGCAATAACACAGGTTATAAAGGCCGCATGGGTCTTTATGAACTTCTCATCATGAACGAGACGCTTCGCGAGATGGTCGTCTCCGAGACTTCGCTCGACGAGTTCCGCAATGCGTGCCGAAAGTTCGGGATGCGGACCCTCCGCGAGTCTGGGCTGAAGGCAATCCACGAAGGGCAGACCTCCATCCAAGAGGTCATACGCGAGACGATCATCGACGGAGTCTGACCCGAACAATGACGCCGCCCGAAGGATAACCAGCCTGGCCAGCGACGACCGCACTCTAACGATCAGACCGGGGGACGACCAATGCCGACATTCCAATATGAAGCGATGGATACGACCGGGCGCGAGGTGAAAGACACCATCGACGCCTCGACCCAGGAAGAAGCCCAGCAGCTGATCCGGCAGAAGGGCTACTTCGTCACCAAGATCTCCGAGCGAGCGAAGGGCGTGGCCAAGAAGAAGGCTGGGGCCAAGAAGGGTGGGCGGAGCCGCAAGAAGAAGTCGTTCACGATCGGCAAGATCAGCACGAAGCAACTCTGTACTTTCACTCGACAGCTCTCAACGCTCCAGGATGCCGGTCTGCCGGTCCTCCGCAGTCTCAAGATCCTTGAAAATCAGTGCAAACCTGGCGTGCTCAAGAATTCGCTGGCCGACGTGGTCGAGGACATCGAGAGCGGCCAGACGCTTTCCGAAGCCTTTAGCAAGCACCCGAAAGCTTTCGACCGCCTCTATTGCAACATGATCAAGGCGGGTGAGGCTGGCGGTGCGCTCGAGGCGATCCTCCAGCGGCTTGCCGACTTCAAGGAGAAGGCACAGACGCTGAAGCGCCGGGTCAAGTCGGCAATGGTCTATCCGGCGGTCGTCATCACCGTCGCGGTGGTCATCGTCGGGTTCATCCTCTACTTCATCATTCCGAAGTTTGAAGCGATCTTCAAAGACTTCGGCGTCGACCTTCCCAAGATGACCACCTTCCTGATCGGGGCGAGTCACTTCGTCGTCGATAAGTTCTACGTCGTCATCCTCGCGCCGGTCTTCTTCTGGATCTTCATCAAGCTGATGTATCGGAATAAGACGGGCGCTTATATCTGCGACCGCATCCTCTTAATGATTCCGGTCATGGGGATGATTGTCGAGAAGTCAACCGTGGCGCGGACGATGCGAACGTTGGGAACGCTGGTGCAGTCGGGCGTGCCGATCCTTGAGTCGCTGAACATCGTCAGGGAGACGGCGGGTAACGCCGTGTTCGAGCGGGCGTTCAACCGGATTTACGACTCGATCCGTGAGGGCGAGACGATTGCCCAGCCGCTTCGCGAGGCCCGGATCGTCGACGACATCGTCGTGAATATGATCGACGTCGGCGAGGAGACGGGTGACCTCGACACCATGCTCAATAAGATTGCCGACAACTATGACGAAGAGGTGGAGACCGCCGTCGAGAGTCTCGTGAGCCTGCTCGAACCGCTCATGATCGTCGTGCTCGGTGGCATCATCGGATTCATCGTCATCGCTCTCTTCCTCCCACTCGTCCAGCTCATCACCAAGCTGTCGGGCTGATCCGGACGCCTTGGAAATCGTCTCTTGGGGAGTCGCTTCACAGGGTGGGCCGAGTTACGGCCCGCCCTCGCGAAGGCTGTCCTCGGTTGCGCGCCGGAGTGTCTGAACACCTCATTCGTCTTCGATCCGAACTCCTGGAGAACGCTCGATGAGCCGCTTACCCCGAACCTCGAAGCGACGACCCGGCTTCACGCTGGTCGAGCTCCTCGTGGTGATCGTGATCCTGGCGATCTTGATCGCTCTGCTGATCCCAGCGGTCGCCGCGGCGGTCAGGGCCGCGAACAATGCGCGGGTCACGGCCGAGATCACGAACCTCCAGACCGCCCTGGCCGACTTCAACAGCAAATTCGGCGAGTATCCCCCGAGCCGGATCATCCTCTTTAACAGTGGTTCTTACAACACGGGCAGTACGGTTGCTCTCAACGGGGTGAATGACATCACCGTGGGCGACCTGGCCACGCGCACGGCCCGCGCCATGCGAAAGTACTTTCCCCGCGCCGGCGGCTATTTCAACACGTCGGGAGGCGGGAACGCTTTCCCTTGGGACGGCACCAACTCCGCCAGCGGCCAAGTCATCCTCCAAGGTCACGAGTGCCTGGCGTTCTTCCTCGGCGGAATGCCGCAGCAGACGAGTTCGGGGTATGCCATGACCGGGTTCTCCCGCGACCCACAGAATCCCTTCTTGCTCACGGCCCCGAATCGGACCCAACCTCTCTTCGAGTTCTCACCGG
>JANXSY010000028.1 GCA_025356435.1 Isosphaeraceae bacterium
GTCGGCCTACCACTGCGGCCCTGCGTCGAGCCCAATCACGAAATTGCCGATCTTTCGTTCGCTGAGACATAGTTTTATTCCAAGATATTACGTGGAGTGAGATCAGTTTGATGATTGGGCGAGAGGATAACCCCAATTACCTAAGTTACGCTATTTTGTCTTGTCGATCGTGGATAATCCAGTGGCTGGCGGATTGAGATTGGCGTCCCTATCGGTCGTAACGAAAACAGGACGAGCCGTGTGGGCTCGTCCTGTCGGGTTTTGTCGAGGAATATCAAAAAACGGTGTCGTCTTAGACTTTCTTCGACTCAGCGGCGTGGGCGGCGCGAGCGTTCTTCCGCTCAGTTCGCGCGGCGCGACGGGCGGTCTTGGCGGCTGCGGCCTCGGCGGCTGTGGCCTGACCACCGGGGAAGCGTTCCTTGAGCCGGACAGCCTTGCCGGAGAGGTCACGCAGGTAGTAGAGCTTGGCGCGACGGACCTTGCCCGAGCGCTTGACGACAATGTCGGCGATCCGGGGCGAGTGAAGCGGGAACTTACGTTCGACGCCTTCGCCCTGCACAATCCGTCGGACGACGAACATCTCGCGGGTCTTCGTGCCCGACTTGGCGATCACAACGCCATTGTAAATCTGGATGCGCTCTTTTTCGCCTTCGAGGATGCGCACATGAACGTCGACCGTGTCGCCGATCTCGAACTTCGGCACGATCGCCTTCATACTCGACTGTTCGACGAGCTCCATGAACTTGTTCTGCACGGCTCACTCCGTCCTTTTCTGCCCCGGCGCGTCGCCGGGTATCTCGATCGCCATGGATGGTGGTTGTGTGGGAGCGGGGATCAAGTCGTCGCGACGCGAGGCGGTCCGATGTCTCGCCTGTTCACGTCGCCAACGTTCGATCTCCGCGTGGTTTCCGCCGAGCAGGACTTCGGGGACGGCTCGCCCCCGGAACTCGCGCGGACGTGTGTAATGCGGGTATTCCAGGCCCCCTTCTAGGCCGAACGACTCGTCGATGGCGCTCTCAGCGTCTCCCAGAGATCCCGGGATCAGCCTCATCACGGCGTCGATCACGACCATCGCCGCAACCTCTCCGCCGGATATCACGTAGTCGCCAATCGAGAGTAGCTCGGGGTCCAGGGTCTCCAGGATGCGTTCGTCAAAACCCTCGTAACGGCCGCAAAGTAAGATGATCCGCCGTTCGTTCGCGAGGTCCCGGATCCATTCCTGGTCGAGCTTGCGTCCCGATGGCGTCAGTGCGATCAAGCGTCCGGGGTGGTCTCCCATCCCCTGTACCGCTTCGACCGACGCCACCACCGGGGGGGCCATCAAGACCATACCCGGGCCGCCACCGAACGGTCGGTCGTCAACCTGCTTATGTCGCCCTTCAGCCCAATCGCGCAGGTTCCAGAGCCGGATCACTATCAAGCCGTGCTCGATTGCACGCTTCAAGATGCTCTCGGAGAGGAACCCTTCGAACAGGCCGGGGAACAGGGTCAGGACATCGACGATGATCGCGGGTGACGGAGCAGACTCAGGATCGGGCGAATCGGCGGGCATCCTCGATTACGACTGCGTGGGGGCCGGAGCGGCGGGAGCCGTCGGCGACGGTGCGGCTGCGGGAGCCGCGGCGGCCGGAGCTGCGGGCGGCTCGGGAAGCTGCCAGTGCTCGCCGTTCGCGGGCTTCTTGATGCCGAGACGGTTGAGCAACGACTGGACCTTCTCGCTCGGCTGCGCGCCAACGGAGAGCCAGTAGCGGGTCCGGTTCACGTCGAGCACCGTGCGGGCATCGGTGTTTCGGACCATCGGGTCGTAGTGGCCCAACTCTTCGATCGCACGCCCGTCGCGTCCCGTTCGGGAGTCCATGGCGCAGATGCGGAAGAAGGGGCGGTGACGGCGGCCGAACGACTTCATGCGGATACGAACCACTCTCGACACTCCTGAAAAACGACCACGGCTCGGACGCATGGCAAGACCGTCGGGTTTTGACACTTCGCTCAACCCCCAGATCTGGGGGACGGGGCCGGTCCCGAGCCTACGGCGACCCCGCGACCGGCCTCAAAAGCCGGTCAACCCTATCGAAACGGTGAATCAGTAGTGAATCGGTGCGATTGGTCTGTTCAAACTTGGTGAACAGCCTTCGATCGGCGTCAGAGCGCGGGGGGACTTCCCTCCCGGTCGTCGCGTCGCTTCTTGCGTTCTTCTTTGTCTCGCTGCTTGCGGAGTTTTTCCTTCTCCTTGGGCGAGAGCCGCTTCCCGGTGCTCCCCTTCGCGGCTCGGAGCTGCGCGCCGGGGTTGAACGCACCTGCTTGGCCGAGCCCGGAGAGAGCGCGAATCTTGTCGAGCATTGACATCGAGGCCATCTTCTTGACCATCGCCGCCATTGCATCGAACTGCTTGACGAGGCTCGACACGTCGGACGGGTCGACCCCTGCCCCGGCGGAGATACGTCGTCGGCGGGAGATGTCGATCAGGTGGGGGTCAGAGCGTTCCGCAGCGGTCATGCTGTCGATGATGCCCTGAATCCGCTTGACCTCGCCGTCGGCGTCAACCCCTTCCATCTCCCCGGCCATCTGGCCCATGCCGGGTATCTTGCCCATCAGGTCTTTGACAGACCCCATCTTCTTCATCTGAACGATCTGCTGGCGGAAGTCGTTGAGGTCGAACTTCCCCTTGGCGAGCTTCTCTTGCTGACGCTTCGCCTCTTCCTCGTCGACCGCAGATTGCGCGGCTTCGACCAGGCCGACGATGTCGCCCATGCCGAGCATCTGGCCGACCATCCGCTCGGGGTCGAACGGTTCGAGGTTGGCGAGCTTCTCCCCCTTGCCGACGAACTTGATCGGGACGCCCGTCACCTTTTTCACCGAGAGCGCGGCCCCACCCCGGGCGTCGCCGTCGAGTTTGGTGAGGATCACGCCGTCGAGTTCGAGCGCCTCGTTGAACGCGCCGGCGGAGGCTACGGCATCTTGCCCGGTGAGCGCGTCGCAGACGAAATAGACCTGGTGCGGCTTGACCTTCTTCTCGATCTGCTTCAGCTCATTCATCAACTCGTCGTCGATGTGCAAGCGGCCGGCGGTGTCGAGAAGGATCACATCCCTCCCCTGCCGGTTGGCCTCGATCACCGCCTCTTGGCAGACCTTCACCGGATCGGAGTCAGCCTTGCTGAAGACCGGGACGTCGAGCTGCTGCCCGATCACCTTCAACTGCTCGACGGCGGCGGGGCGCTGAAGGTCGGCCGCGACAAGCAGCGGCTTCTTTCCTTGAGCGGCCAGGAGCCTCGCGAGCTTGCCACAGGTGGTCGTCTTGCCCGACCCCTGGAGCCCGCAGAGCATGATGATCGTCGGCCCGGTCTTTTCGAACCGGATCGTCGGGTCGACCGGTCCCATCAACTCGACGAGCTCGTCGTGGACGATCTTGACGATCTGCTGTTCGGGCCTGACCGACTTGATGAGCAGCGAGCCAACGGCCTTGTCTTTGACCCGGCCCATGAAATCATTGACGACGTTGAAATTGACGTCGGCTTCGAGGAGCGCGTTTCGAACTTCGCGCAGGCCCTCAGTGATATTCGCCTCGGTCAGCACCCCCCGGGCGCGAAACCGGCCGAACGCCGAGCCGAGTCGTTTCTGCAAGTCGTCAAACATGACCGAGCCACTTCCTCTGATCCCTCGATTTGCGAAATGTCTATCCTAACGATACGGCCTCATCTCCGCAAGTCGATTTGACTTGGGACATTTAGACGCATCATCGTCTGGTTGGTTAAGATACAACCCACGAACGGCGAACCTTGAGCTTGTCTCTACCGAGCTGGAGGTGCCGATGGCGAACGTCCTCCGGCCTCAGGTCGCACTGGGCATCATGGGAGAGGTCTTTCGAGTGTATTGGATACCGTTTGTGCTCACCGTCGAGCGGAAGCCGAGCGACCGCGAACCGGCCGCCGACTGATCGCGATCACGCCAAAAGGTCGCGGCGGAAATTTCTCATCCATTCGACCAGTGGTTTCGGCGAGTGATCAGCGCGGAAGAGTCCTGAATTGGGATAGAGGTGCGGCAGCGCGTCGCTGACCTCGTTCCAGGTGACGGAGCGGACGAACGGCTTGGCGACCGCGAGCGCGATGAATCCCGCTGCCCAGTGCGCCTGAATCGACTCGTCGAGGTCGGGAGACCAGTCCCCCGGTTCGAGTTGGACTGCCGGGTCGGCTTGAGGGTCGGGGGCGGCCGAGGAGGGGATTGCCAGATTGACGTACAAGGGTAGATTGATCAATGCATAGAGGTCGAGCAGTTTTGAAAAATCGAAGAGGTCTCTAAGGCCGGTGCCGGGCGAGGTGAAGCCGAGGGCTACCTCGATCGAGAGGCCCGAGAGTCCCATGTCGGACCGCGCGAGGTAGTCGGCCAGGTGAAGGGGGCCGAGTTGGAATGAGCTCTGGCCCAGCCAATCGCCCCAGGGTCGGTCGAAGCCGACTAGAAATTGTGCTGAGGGGTCGACGTGGCGAGCGACCTGGAGAAGTTTTGCGGTGAGGCGGATCTGGTCTTCCTCGCTCAGACCGAGAACCTCGGACGAAGCAGGTCGATTGATCAGGGTCCAGACGGGAATCTTCCCCTTGTATCGCCCGACAGCCTGGCGGACGAGGTCGACGGCGAGGCCCGTGATCGACTCGATATCGCCATCCCAAAGGCAGAGCCAGTCGGGGAGGAAACTCGGGCGGAGGTCGATCAACGGGCCGGCCTGGACCGCGAGCTTATGCTTCGTGGCCCAGGCGAGTTGGGCGTCGAGCGTCTCCCAACGATTTTGCCCTTCGGTCGGGCTGATCGACCGCCAGTTCGTGGCGAGTCGCAGGGCATTGACCGTCGTCTTCAGCTCTTCTGACCACGGCCGCTTCGGCTCAGTATCGAGTGCGACCCCGAGCTGCGTCGGCAGCTTGGCCCCGCCGCCGATGCGGGTCTGGATCACCTGCTGGATATAGAGATCGACGAGCAGTTGACCGGTAGCCCAGGATGCGTCGATGCTCGTCTGTGCTGCCTTGTCGGCGACTTCGGGCGACTCTCGAGAGGTCGCCGCGACATAAAACGCCGAGTGCGCCTCCGCGAGACGCTGGTCGAGCGCCTCGTTGGTGCGAAGGCCCATCTGCCGCCAGTCGGCGAGTTGATTGCGAACGTCATTGAGTTTGCCTCGCGCCAACTCGACCGCCAGGTCGTAGGGTTCGGCTCGTTCGGCCAAGGTGGCGGTGCTGACGAACGGCCTACCGAAGCCGTTGATCGGCCAGGGGATGTAGAGGCGTCCGCTCTCGTTCGCATCCCGCCGACAGAGGAGGATGTCACCCTCGATGGAGACGCGCAACCGGGACGCGGTGCGGTCGAGGCCGGTCACATAGGCACGACCGAGCGCCTTG
>JANXSY010000067.1 GCA_025356435.1 Isosphaeraceae bacterium
GATCGTTTGTGAGGTTGGCTCCGATCGCGAACAGGTGACGATCGTCTTTGTAGAGGAAACCAAAGTCCATCGTCGCCCCGAGCGCTTCAACGCGGTCTCCAAGACGGTCGAGCCGTTCGAGGAGGTCCGACGCGGCTGGACTCTGCTCGGCCAGTTCGTCGAGGCTCGTCACCTCGCCCGTATCCCCGGCCCCAAGGACGGCCAACTCGGCCCGACGGTCGCGAACCTGCGCCTCAAAGGATGACAGCCACGACGCGACCCCCTGCGGCTCGGTCGATGACTCACGGCCCAAAGATCGCGCCTTCTGGATCACCTGGACGGAGTCCCATTCGAGCGCGCCGAGCCATGCGTCCCAGCCCGCGAAATCGTCGGGACGTTCTTCGAGCCGTCGTCCGAGCGCGGCGAGGTCTTGCTCGATCGCCTCGAAGACCTTGGCGTCGACCGACGACTTCGCCATCCACAGCGCATCGACCGCGAGCCCGAGCGCATCGGCGAGTCCGACCGCCATCGACGGGCCGATGATAGGCTCGCGGGCCTTTTCTTTCAGGCCCTCGCGGAGGGCGTAGAGGCAGGCGAGCAAGTTGCCGCTATCAACGGTCGAGATGTACGCCGGGGCCAGCACCGCGAGCGTCTGCGTGTGATACCAGTTATAGAAATGTCCACGATGACGAGGGAGCACTTCGAGGGTCTGGATCGTCTTTTCGAGCCGCTCGATAAGACTGCGAATCCCGATGTATCCCAGGTCGTGCGCGACAAGGGTCGAGACGAGGAGGAGACCTTGATTCGTCGGGGAGGTCCGGTGGGCGATCCGTTCGCCCCCCTCTTCCTGAAAGTTGTCGGGGGGGAGCCAGTGGTCGTCGTCGCCGACGAACGTCTCGAAGAACCGCCAGGTCCGACGCGCGATCTTGCGGAGCGACGAGCGCTCGTCTTCGGTGAGCGGTTCCTCATCCGTCTTGAGCGGGCAGCTCACCCAGAAGGCCACACCCGGCGAGACGAACCACGCGAGGAGCACCGGTGCCGCCCATACGAGCGACCCCGGCGTGACGACCGCCACCAATGCGGTGATCGCGACCGCCATCGCCTGCGCCGGCCACATCGTCTTGACGAACTGCCCCGGCCCGGTCCCGAGCCGTTGCTCCGTCGATGCGGCAGTCTCCCATTCGAGCATATGCTTGCGTGTAATAAACAGGCGGACGAGCGTCCTCACCGTCGCGTCAACGAGTAGACGCGACTGGTCGGCGAGGAAGGTGATCGTCAACAGGGCCTGCGCTGCGGTGGCGCGGATGCCGTCACGAAGCCCCCGGATTGGACCCAGCGACCGACTCTTGATCGCTCCAATCACTGCGCCGAGAAGTTGCTGGACCAGCGGCATCGCCGGCACGGCCAGCGCGACGAGCGTCCAGAGCCACGCCGGGCCTGGCAGGACGGTCCACCCGAGGACCAGAAGCAGCACGACCGACGGGGGCACGAGGCTCCGCCGTAGGTTGTCAAAGACCTTCCACCGTTCGCAGACGGGTAGGGGGTTCCGCCTCGAACCGTCGTCGGTCGGCACGACCCGGCCGAGCCACGGCAGGAGCTGCCAGTCACCCCGAACCCATCGATGCTCTCGACGCGCATAGGCATGATAGCGTGGCGGAAAGTCGTCAAAGAGTTCGATGTCGGTCACGAGGCCGCATCGCGCGTAATTCCCCTCGATCAGGTCATGGCTAAGAATCTGGTTCTCGGGAAAGGTGTGGCCCGTCGCGGCCTCGAAGGCGTCAACCTCGTAGATCCCCTTGCCCGTGAAACTGCCCCCATGGAACAGGTCCATGTAGACGTCTGAGACCGCCGTCGAGTAGGGGTCGATCCCCGCCGACGACGCCAGGATCGTCGAGAACCGTGACTTGATCGCCCCCGACATATGAACGCTCACCCTCGGCTGGAGCACGCCGAAGCCCTCGACAACTCGCCCCACCGCCGGGTCAAACACCGCGCGATTGAGCGGATGCGCGATCGTTCCGACCAGCCGCCGCGCTGTGTCGCGGATCAGCAAGGTATCGGCATCGAGAGTGATGATATATTGAATTTTTGGAAGCTGCGTCACGTCTCCGCTGATGACGTTATAGCTCGTTTCGTTCGAGCCCTGGAGCAGCCGATTGAACTCAGAGAGCTTGCCTCGTTTCCGCTCCCACCCCATCCAGCAGCCCTGGACCGGGTTGTATTGCCGCTTGCGATGGAAGAGGAAAAACTTGTCGGGCTCACCGGCCGCGTGGCGCGCGTTCAGGACCGCGATCCCTTCGAGGGCCGACCTGACATAGCTCTCGTCCTCGGGGCGGTTCTCTTCGAGGGCGTCAGCGAAATCGGTCAACAGCGCGAACCGAAGCTGTGTGTCGGGGTTGGCGAGGTAGTGGATTTCGAGCCGTTCGAGCAAGACCTCGGCACTCTGCGGCCTCACGAGCATGCTCGGCATGACCACGAAGGTCGCGCAATCGCTAGGGATTCCATCGCGAAAATCGAGCTTCTGCAAGGCTTTGGGCGGCAGAAAGAGCGTGATCAGATGATGAACAAACCCAATCGCCAGTTCGCTCATCGGGATGAAAAGGGCGACCACCAAGAGGACCAGCGACCAGGGTCTCGCCCCGAATCCCACCGGCATCAGGAGGGCGAGCAGGGCGACCGTCAATGACCCGATCGAACCGAAATAGACGAACCTCGGATGCGAGAGCACTGCCTGGAGCAGCTTTTCTCGTCCCTTGGCCCGATAGTTCAGCGACGCCTTGAACGCGACCTGGCCACTGTCGATGAGGTAATAACCGACGTGCCCCTTCGCGTGCCCCTCGCCGCTTCGTTCGCTCGCGACCTCGACGGCCCGGCGGGCGACCTCGTCTTCATCGGTGTTCGACCCTCGCGCAATCCGTTCGACTGCGCGACGAATCCGGTCTCTTGAGGCGAAATCCTGTCGATGATAGACGCCGGCCGGGTCGTCGCGGAGGATCGCTTCGACTCGGCTATTCCCCTCAAAGAAGGCGTTCCAGTCGAGCGCGGCGAGCAGCCGAAGGCTTGTGACGGCGTTGCCGATCGCCAGTTGGTTCGCAGCCTGGCGGCCGTGCTCGGCGCGGAGCATCTCGTTGGGGTCGATGCCGAATCGTTCCAGTTCGTCGTCGAGCCGATCGAGGGCTATCGAGGTGCCCGGCCCTTGATCGCGCAGGAGCTCGAGCAACCGAACGACGAACGAACCGCTCAGCTCGCCGAACGGGGGTGGTTCGACCTTCGGAGCATCGTTCGCGACGACACCGTCGACTGTCGAGATCAAATGGACTGAGGCCCAGTCGTCGGCACGCCGTCGTCCCTGCCGACTCAGGAGCATCTGATCGGCGAGGCGGCGCAGGTTCTCCAGCAAGACGAGCCGGAGCATCGTCGGCACCGCCCAGAGCTCGCCGATCGTCAGCAGGCTCACCGACTGGAACGCCGCGACGAATCGATCGATCCGAACGTCATCGAGCCCGCCGTCGGTATGCGCCACAAGCGAGAGGGCCAAGGCATAGACCCGGGGATAACCGCCGAGCGGGGCGTCGGCGAGCTTCGGCAGCTCGGCGTCATATCCGCGCGGGAGGTCCTGGCGGATCTCGCGGAGAACTTCATCGACAATGTGGTAATTGTCGACCAGCCACTCGGCGTCGAGACCTCGCCCTTCGATCCGGCTAAACCCCGCGACGATTTCACGATGCGACTCGGCGAGCGCCCTGCCGTTATCGGCGAATCGCCGAAGCAGGGGACTGCTCGACTGCTTACGGGGCGCCAACCGGCAGGTGGCGGCGAGTCGGCGCGAATGCGCCTCAAGATGTTCGATCCCGAACAACTCGGCCCGGATTGGCCCTTCTCCCTCGGGATCGATCAGGAGCGGCACGCTGTCTGGTTCCGGATTCGTCGGCGGGACGGCCCTTTCGCTTGACAATACGCTCATCCTCAGCGATTCCTCCGAGCCTTGGACCTAGCCGTGCCGACCCGACGGGAGCGATCGCCCCACGCGAAGACCTGATCGTTGCCGTCGCTCGTCGATAGTCTCGACCTCGCGCCCATGATATCCTGAAGCGGCGTCGGGGGCGATTGCAAGGTCATCCCGTCCAGATCGTTCAACTTTGCAGCACGGAACGGCTTTCGTCATCGAAATCCGCTCCAGTTGTCCGTCGAATCCGTAGGAAAGAAAGACGCTCATGGACCTCGAAGAGCTTCGGTCGAGGCAGGCTCCGCTCAAGGAACTCTACCGGAATGACGCCGAGTCGGCGAGACGCATCTTACAAGCGTCGGCGATCGTCGACCCCGACGATATCGCGTGCAGCGTCGAGACTTCGCTCGGCCCGGTTCGCGCGGGGCTCCACCCGGCAGTCGGTGGCGCGGGCGATTCGGCGTGCTCGGGCGACATGCTCTTGCAGGCCCTCGTCGCCTGTGCAGGTGTCACGCTCGGGGCCGTCGCCAAGTCGCTCGGCATCGAAATCCGATCAGGTGTCGTCATTGCCGAGGGAGACCTCGACTTCCGGGGGACACTCGGCGTGACCCGAGACACCCCCGTTGGTTTCAGCGACATCCGGCTTCAGTTCGAGATCGACACCGACGCGACAGAGGAGCAGCGTGCCAACTTGCTCCGGCTCACCGAACGGTATTGCGTCATCTATCAGACGCTCAAAAATTCGCCCGGGCTGAGTTCGTCGATCGCGAAGACTCATTCGTCATGATCGTCGGGCTCGATTGTGAGGGTGCCGAGCCCGCTCGTTCGTCGCATCCACGCACTGGTCTGCCAATTGTCCACGACGGCTCCCTCGGCTTGGATTGGCGGAACCTCCAAGACAAAGTGTCTCGCCAGGGCGTCGATGAACGGCTCGTACATCGCCCGTAACTCCGCAAACTTCGCGGTGGCCGACTTGTCTTCGCGGACATCGAGGCCCGCCTTGCGCAGCGTCTCGCAGAGTTCGCGGTCGGCGTCGGGGCTGATCCGGGGTGATTCCAGGGGACGGGGTGCCGATCGGTAAATCTGCGCGAGGTCAACCGCGGCGTGGCGCGCCATGGCGAAGGTCAACTGCGCCTGGAACGGGTCGATGTCTCGGAGTCTCGACATGATAAGGGCACACGTATCCAATATAGCCGTCAGCGAAGCGAGCCATGACTGATTGTCGTGCTGAGAGCGATAATACGTGAGCACCGGGAACGAGAGGTGGCTTTCGAGGACCTCCCCCGACCAGCGTTCCCACTCTTCGAGGTAGCGGCCGAGCGCGACAAATTGCCGGGTCGGCGCAATCCGAACCAGGATCTCGGCGGCGGTCGGCGGCGAGCCAGCGCGAGCGTCGAGGAGCGAGATCGGCAACTCCCGCCGCGAAAACGCTCCGTACAGCACCGGCAGATAGCCGATCACCGCCGCCAAAAACCCGAAACCCATCCCCGCCTCGATGACGGCGATCATCCGGCCAAGCGGCTCGGACGGGGTTACGTCGCCGAATCCCAGCGTAAAGAGCGTGATACCGCTCATGTAGAGATAATCAAATGGGTTGCGGACTCCCCCGGGCGTGTTCAGCGGGGTGGCCAACGACTGATGCAGGACGGCGAAACCGACGATAAGCCCGATCGCCCAGAGCCCGAAGAGGACGACCATCGACAGCGGCCCATACGCGCTGAGGAACGTCTCACGCCGCTTGGCCTTCCGAATCGACCAACCCATCGCCGACCAGATCCGCCAAGTCACCACATAATAGAGCCGTGCAAATCGAAATCTCCGCGTCACCCGCCTCGGTAGCAGCAACGCCTCGAAGCCGTCCAGCAAGACGAGTCCGATCAGCAGCAGGCTCGAAAGCACGAGGAGTATCGAGAGGAATATCATAAATTATCAATGCTTTATTGTGATCGTTGGGGTCGCGATCGCCGCCCCTGCCTTGACGCGGCGAACACATCGTGTCCTCGCCAACATAGCATGCGTGCTGGGTTATCGCTTCCGCCCGGGCCGGCAGTAATCGAACAGACCCAAGTCCATAAGTTCTTCATCGATATCCTCAGCACTGGGATTCCCCAGCGAATGCGACACTTCTTCGATGATGAACGCAACAAACTTCCCACGAGAGCGCAACAAAGTCTGCCTAACCCATCCAGGACTGACGGTCTTGCCCAGTTTTTCGGAAAGAAAAACGGCGGCCTGTTGCGAATGGAGTTCGGGCCGGTCGGCTCGGAGCCGCAAGACGGTGTAGAAGGGCTGGCCGGTCCGCTCCTGGAGGCGAGCCAACTCGGACCAGGCCCGTTCGAGAATCTCCTCTCGCCAACAATCGAGAAAACGGCGGTCGAGGTCTGTCAGATCTTCGGCGGGGGCCTCGGGTTCGGGAGCCTCATCGCCGAGAAGTTGGGGGCGGTTCTTCTTGCGTCGGTGGTGGTCGATCACCAGGTTCATCACCGCCGTCTTGACGAAGTTTCGGAACCTGCCGAACCGAGGATTGGCGCGGCGGAAGTCGCCCCGAAGGAACCGAAGCGCGAACTCCTGGGCCAGGTCACCGGCCAGGTCGGGGTCACGCGTGATCCCCAAGAGATAACGATGTACCGACCCGGAATATCGATCCATCAGCGCCTCAATGGCAGCGTTCGCCTCGTCAGCGTCCCCCTGATGGGCCTGAAAAATCATGCTCCACTGCGTCTGAATCTGGCTTAGGTGCGAGATTTGCTGGTTGTCCACGCATCCACCCTCTACGAGATCAGGTCCACGGTCGTAACTGTGTTAATAATTACAGATACGGATCGAGGCACAGATGATCTGTCTCCGCCCGGATTTCATCTACGCCCTTGTAACAGCCGTCGAGGCCGTCCGTATAGTGTGGTGAGGTGACTCATACTCTATCATCTTCAGAGGTACTCCTTGATGAACCCGCTCAAAGTATCCGAAGCATCGCGTCGCTCATTCCTCAAGAATACCGGCCTCTTCGCCGGAGCGGGTGCCGCAGCCCTTTTTGTGGCTGGCACTGCCCAAGCCGCCAAGCCCAACCATGGTAACGGCAACGGCAAGGGCCAGTACCGCCTGCCCGACCTGTATCCGGGCTGGAATGCCCGCAATTTCAAGGAGATCATGGACGACGAGAATGCTCACGTCCCGGCGATTGTCGCGGCGTTGGGCTCGAACGCTCGTCCCCGTCCGAACTTCAAGAACCTTGCCCAGCCGAACATCCAACTCTTCGCCGCCCTCTCGAACGTCCTCGAGAATACCGGTTCGGCCGCCTATCTCGGTGCTGGCCCCTTGATCTTTGACAAGGGCTACCTCGCCGCCGCCCTCTCGATCGCCGAAGTTGAAGCCTACCACTCGGGCTATCTCAACACCTTGCTCAATGGCCCAATCCTGCCGAACAAGGTTTCGTTCGCTGTGACATTTACCATTGACCAGGTTCTCTCGAACGCCTCCTACTTTGTCGTCGACCTCAACGGCGGCCCGCCTTTGAGCTTCGATACCAAGACTTCCTCCGCTGAGAACGATATCGCGATTCTCAACTTCGCACTCGCCCTCGAATATCTCGAACAAGAGTATTACAACATCAACGTCCCCCACTTCTTCGGCTCGTAACCGTCGTTACGAAAGCGTCTGGGCCCAT
>JANXSY010000086.1 GCA_025356435.1 Isosphaeraceae bacterium
GGCCCGCTCGTCGTCGAGCCGTGCGGTGAACACGTCATTCGCGGATCAAGGGTGAGGATGGGGCCTGGCAACAACGGACCCCGGCGATGGCGGCGGGACTGGCCGATCATGTCTGGCCGCTCTCGGAGTGGCTGACTTTACCCGCCGTGCATCAGAAGTAGGCCACCATGATCTCACGCTTCGAAGCCGCGAAATCCCCACCCCGACCCCTCGACCACCAGACTGCCCATAAACTCTCCACCGGGATCGAGGTCACGCATCGTCCAGCGGGCGGGTTCGTCGGGCAGGTCCCTAATAGCGAGCAGTCCGGGGGCTGAGTCGTGGTCAACTCCCACGTCGAACGAATCCAGGGGCGTCGACAGGCCGGTGCCGATCGCCTTGATGTAGGCTTCCTTTCGCGTCCAAGTGCGGAAGAAGGCGGCGGGTCTTCGTTCGATGGGTACTTTCAGGAAGGCCTCTTGCTCATTCGTAGAGAAGAATCGCATGACCAGTCCATCCATTTCGCGGATGGGGCGGACGGCCTCGATGTCGACGCCAACCCGCCGACCGCCCGCGAGCGCGAGCACGGCCAGACCCTTCGAATGGGACAGGTTGAATTCCAGCTGGGTGTCCTGCCATTCTCCTGACAGCATCGGCTTGCCGAAAGGGCCGGCTTTGAAGGTCAATCGGTCTGCCGAGACACCGAGGTAACGGCCCAGTATCGTTCGGAGCGACCCCCGACCGACGACGAAGTGGTCTCGGTCGCGGGCTGCATAGAACCGGTCGGCCCTTGTCCCCTCGTCATCAGAGAGCACGGACCGGAGTTGCCGGATCCTTGCCTCCGAACGGTCGAGGACGATCCGCCAGACGTGAACGTCTTCGCTCAGCGGCGGTAGGGGATCTCCGATCATCTGCCAGAGATCGTCCAACGGGCCAACCTCAATCATCGAGAAAGGCATTCAGGCAATGAGGGCAGCCAGGGCCGTCGGCTCGTCGTCGTAAATTGGGATCGCGTGGCCGAGATCGATGATGTCAGCCCCGACACGGTTATTGTCGATTTGGCTCGAGCCGGATGCGTCGCACCCAGCACACCCCTCCGTCCCCTTCGGCGATTTCACAGTCGTCCCTTGGGGAAGATTGGAGACCTGGTGCGGGTCGTATGTCGATCCGGCCGAGACCTGAATCATCGTGATCCGTACCTTGGTCGGGAAGAACTTCTCCGAGTCGCGCCTCTTGTGCGCGTGGCCGCTACCTCCGCTGTTGTCCTTGATGACCAGGTCCATCTGTTTGATCCCTTCCGACCAGACGATCGCGTCGTTCTGCCAGAACGATTTCATCGACACGTCCTTTTCATAGACGCCCTTCTCGCAATAGACGTTGGTGCCAGTGCAACCGTAGCCGTTTCCGCGACCCCGATTCGGGATGTAGCAAAGGCTCCATGTCGTCGGCTCGCCGCCTTCGGGCTTCTCGATGACCTCCGTACGAATGTGGACGGTCCCATTTCGATAGTCCACCGGATTCGTCCAGTCGCGCGGACGGTCTGGATTGATCGATTTGCCGCGAACGTAGTAATGCGACGGACTCGGCTTCGCGTTGTCCGCGTCGGCCTTGGTGAAGGTGAACGTGGCGTCGAACAGGACGAACTGATCCGCGCGGCCTACCGAGGGCATCGCCAACAGCAGCAGGATGAAGACTGCACGACCGCCGGTCGATCGGAGAGATAAGGTCGGGATCATCGGACTTACTCTCCTGAATCTTGGCGGATCGAAGCCGAGTTAATGCAATACCGCAGTCCCGTCGGGCGTGGGCCGTCGTCGAAGACGTGGCCGAGATGTCCGCCGCATCGACGACAGGTTACCTCCGTCCGGGTCATGCCGTACGTCCCGTCGACGTGCTCCTCAACCTTCGACGGGTCGACGGGAGCCGAGAAGCTCGGCCAGCCGCAGCCCGAGTCGAACTTGTCGGTCGCGTCGAAGAGAACCTCGCCGCAACCCGCGCATCGGTAGAGACCAGGTGTTTTGGTGTCCCAATAGGCCCCGGTGAAAGCCCTTTCAGTTCCCTTTTGCCGGAGGACGTGGAATTGCTCAGGGGTGAGTCGGTCTCGCCACTCGGCATCGGTCTTTGGCAGGTCGTTCATCGTTGGCTCCGATCGGGAAGGGTGGTTCATGCACTGCCGGAGACGGCCTTGAGGTCGGCTCGCTGGCCTGCGTAACTCTCGTCGAAAGCCAGGGCGGCGGGGTCGGGCTCGACGCCCCAGTTCGCGCAGGCCTGGCGATAGATCACAGGCCACCAATTGTCGTGCCGAGTCAGGCCCTTCTCGCGGACATCGGCCCAGTTGCTCACGATCTTCGTCCAGCAGCGGTCGCCAAAGTCGAGCGCGTCTTTCCAGTTGCCAAGCTCGGGGATGTACCACTCGCGGCCGATTGCGGCATGGAGCACTTCATCGGCCCAGTCATAATCTTGGATCGTCGCCATGAGCGGGTCACCCGAGGCGACTCCGACTTCCCACTCATATCGCTTGCCCGTCTTGGCCATCAGGCCCTGCTCGATGTAATACAGCACCGCATGACGCTCGATCGGTGTGCATTCGGTGTTGAGCCGCAGCGACCAGTTATAGGTAATCCGGGCCTGAGTCCAGTCTACGCCGTTGGCGACGAATCCAACCTCTCCCATCATCGCGTGCCGGGCCTCGTCCCAGAGCTGCCGGCTCATATCGAGATAATAGCCCCAGGGTTTTCCCTTCGTCTCGTGGATGATCCCCGCCATCATCTCGGGAACGTCCACCTCGCGGAGCCGCTTGAAGAGCATCATCAGCGTCTTCGCCCGCGCGGGATATTGGGGATTGTAGAGGAAGGCCTCTGGGTTGACCCCTTGGTTGTGCAGGTCTTGAAACCGTTCGTCGCGCTGGGGGACTCGGTCGTAGACGTAGGGAGTCGCCGAATACTGACGGACGAGAGGTCTCTCGACACGAGCGTTGGCCCCGGCCAACCCACCGGCCACCGCGAGTGAACTATTGAGTAGCGCTACCCAGGGCTGCATCGCCTCTCGCTCTGCAGGTGTGACGAGGCAGGCGATACTCTGGGCCCCGAAGGCGAACATGTCGGCCAGTTCGAGGCGGGCGAACCGGCAAACGCGAATAGACGGCGCGTCGGCAAGCGGGTTTGTCTCGGACATGTGAAGGGCCAGAGCCGCCTGGAGGGCCGGGAGTCCGATCTCGTAGAGACCGACGAGTAGCTCGCCCGTCGTTGGGGCGGCCAGTATCTCGTCGAAGAGGATCTCCAGTGCCTGGTCGGGCACAGCTTCCAGCCCGAGCGGGGGCTCACGCATCTCGCCGACTCGGACTCGCAACGTCTGCACATGCTCAGCGCAAAGATAGGCGTGGTGAGAGAATCCGGTCTTCAACTCGTAGATCGGCTCCGCGGTGATCCTCGCGATGAAGATTTCGTGAAAGCGACGAAAGGCGTAATGGTAACGCTTGAGCCGAGCGACGCAGGCGTCGATCCCGAGGCCGGGGCTGGCGGCTTCTTCGATCGTCGCCAGACCTGCGAGCGTGGGGAGGTGGTGGTATGACTTATAGTTGGTCAGAGATGTCGCTTTCATCGGGGAGGGCCTCGGTGCCGGTTCGGCTCGGCTGCTTGCGGGAGCACGCCTCTTCAGGGTACACGAGAGGCAAGTCGTCGTGAAACCTGGTCGGGTCGGCCCGTTCTCCTATAAGGGAGAAAATCGGCGGGCACGCGAGCTTTGTCACGGAAATTGCTCTTAATAACTTCGGCAAACTTGTCCATCGGTTCGAGCGAGGGGATTGGTGTACTTTTGGCGACCGAGCGGAAGATATCGATCGGGTTCGCCGTCGTTCTGGCGGTGCTGCTCATTAATGCTCTAGTCTCGTACTGGAGTTTGGGGCGCCTCGTCAAAAAAAACCACTCCGTGATCCACACCCGAGAGGTGTTGGCCCAGTTGAACCAGGTCGTGCTCAACCTCCGCGACTCCGAGGCCAGCGAACAGGGATATATCATTGCTGGAGCTGAGTCGTACCTCCTCCCACTCGATCGCTCGCTCGCGAAAGCCGTCGAGGGCGTTTCCGAGATTCGAGACCTGACAGTCGACAATCCGTTTCAGCAGGAAAAGATCGGCGAGCTCGAGCGGGCCATAGAAACGCAGATCGTCAGCCTTCGCAAAAATATCCGGCTGAGACGCGAGGTCGGTCTGGAGGGAGCGGCGAGGAGTATTGCGACCGGCGAAGGCAAACGCGAGATGGACTCGGTTATCGCCGTGGCTGCCGCGATGGAGTCTCACGAGAACACGCTCCTAAACCGCAGGACCGCCGAGGCGAGGGCCATTACGAACTCGGCTTTCGCCACCTTCTCGCTTGCGACCGTGCTCGCCTTCGTGCTCGTCGCGGTCGGCTATCGGCAGACCACCCGTTATCTCGCAGGTCGCGAGCGATCTGCGACAATTCTCCGCGAGGGCGAGGATCGGCTCCGCTTGATCCTCGAATCGACGGGAGAAGGGATCTACGGCATCGACCTCGACGGCCGGTGCATCTTCACGAACCCCGCCTGCCTCCAAATCCTCGGCTACACCAAGGCCGACGACCTCCTCGGCAAGAACATCCACGACCTGATCCACCACAGCCGTCCCGACGGCACGCGCCTTCCCATAGAGTCGTGCCGGATCTATCGGGCGTTCCGGTCGGGCGAGGTGTCGCACGCCGAAGACGAACACTTCTGGCGGTCTGACCGCAAGAGCTTCCCTGTCGAATATCGCACCGCGCCAATCATGCGTGATGGGGAGACAATCGGCGCTGTGGTCACGTTCGCGGATATCACCCAACGAAGGGTGACCGAGGAGACGATGCAACTCCGTGACCGTGCCCTCCGCGCCATCTCTCAGGGCATCTTCATCACCGACCCAAACAGGCTTGAAGAGCCAATTATCTACGTCAATGCGGCGTTCGAGCGGATCACAGGCTACGCAATGAGCCAGGCAATCGGCCAGGACATTCGCTTTCTCCGCGGGAACGACACCGACCCGCTCGCTGTCGAGACGATTCAGGAGGCGTTCCGAGAAGGCAAGGAATGTTCGGTAGAACTGCTCGCATATCGGACAGACGGGTCAACGTTCTGGAACGCAATGTCAATCTCGCCGGTTAGGGGGGCCTCGGGGCGGGTCTCCCACTTCGTCGGAGTCGTCACCGATATCACCGACCGCAAGCTCGCCGAGGCCGAACTCCAGCGCGCGAAAGAGTCGGCGGAGGCGGCGAGCCGGTCGAAAAGTACTTTTCTCGCCAACATGAGCCACGAATTGCGGACCCCGCTTAACGCCATCATTGGCTACGGCGAGATGCTCCAAGAGGAGGCGGAAGACGCAGGCAATGAGGAGTTCGCAGCCGACCTCCAAAAGATCCACGGGGCAGGCAAACATTTGCTCGGCTTGATTAACGACATCCTCGACCTCTCCAAGATTGAGGCCGGGAAAATGGACCTCTATGTGGAGACGTTCGAGGTCGAATCGATGATTCAAGGTGTCGTCGAGACGATCACCCCCCTGATTCAGAAGAACGGCAATACGCTGCTCGTCGAGATAGTGGGAGTTGCCGGATCGATGCGCAGCGATGTCACAAAGACTCGCCAAGCACTCTTCAACTTGCTGAGCAACGCGAGCAAGTTCACCGAGAATGGCACGATCAAGCTGATCGTCTCTCGCGAGCCCTCAGAGGAGGGTGGTTGGATCGACTTCCGGGTCGTCGACACCGGGATCGGAATGACCCAAGAACAACTCGCCCGGCTCTTCCAGCCGTTTACTCAGGCCGATGCCTCGACGACCCGGAAATACGGCGGGACCGGCCTCGGCCTGACAATCACCCGCCGGTTCTGCCTGATGCTCGGCGGTGACGTGACGGTCGAGAGCCGCTCCGGCGAAGGCTCGACCTTCACGATCCGCCTGCCCGTCCAGGCGACAGATCAGAACAGCGAAGACCATGCCCTTGCCGACATCCTTACAGCCGAGCCTGGGACGAGCGTGGGAAGTCTGGTGCTGGTCATCGACGACGACGCGACCGTCTGCGACCTCATCCGGCGCACCCTCGAAAAGGATGGCTATCGCGTGGCCTGGGCCAACAGCGGACGGGAAGGGCTCGACATGGCTCGCAAGCTCCGCCCCGACGCGATTACCCTTGACGTGATGATGCCAGGGATGGACGGCTGGACTGTCCTCGGGACGTTGAAGTCTGACCCTGTAATGAGCGAAATTCCTGTCATCATGGTCACGATGATCGACGAGAAGCGAATTGGCTATTCACTCGGTGCGTCCGACTATCTCACCAAGCCAATCGATCGCGCCCGCCTTGCCTCCATTATCGCCAAATATCGAAATTCGAACAGGACTGGATCTGTGCTCCTCATTGAAGACGATTTCGACACGCGGTCAATGGTACGAGAGATGCTTGAGAAGGACGGATGGACAGTCGCCGAAGCCGAGAACGGTCTAGCCGGTCTTACGAAGCTTGATCAGTCGCTACCCGACCTGATTCTGCTTGATCTGATGATGCCCGAGATGGATGGTTTCGCTTTTACCACCGAGCTTCGACGCCATCCTGAGTGGCGAGAGATCCCTATCCTCGTGATGACCGCGATGGACCTAACTTCCGAAGACCGACTCCGACTCAACGGCCAAGTTCTCGGCATTCTTCAAAAAGGAAGCTTTTCGCGAGATGCCCTGTTGAAAGAGATTGGTCGTGAGATCGAAACGCATATCCGACGCAAGATAGCCGTCGCCGCTCCCCTTACGACTTGAACCACCTATCGAGTTCCCAGGGACGGAACCGAGGACGATATGGCCAAAATCCTGCTCGTCGAAGACAATGAGTTGAACCGCGACATGCTCACTCGCCGGTTGAAGCGCAAGGGTTTCGAGGTCGAGGTTGCTGTGGATGGCCGCGAGGGGGTAGAAATGGGCCTCACCGGCGGGTTTGACTTGATACTTATGGATATGAGCCTTCCAATCCTTGACGGATGGGAGGCGACCCGTCAAATTCGTACGGACAGCCAGGGCGTGCCGATTCCGATCATCGCTCTCACCGCCCACGCTATGCCGGGTGACCGCGAAAAGGCGATCGCGGCCGGATGCGATGACTATGATACCAAGCCGGTTGAGTTCGACCGATTATTGGGCAAGATCGAGGTCCTGCTCGATACGCGCTGTCCAACCTGAGCGCGAAGGGAAACGTCAGGAAAGCTTATGCCCAAGATTTTGATCGTCGAAGACAACCCCGAGAATTGGGATATGCTCGCGCGTCGCCTCAAACGTCGCGGATATGAGGTTGTCATAGCCGTCGACGGTGTCCAGGCCGTTGCGATGTCGACTTCCGAGTCGCCCGACCTTATCCTTATGGACATGAACCTCCCCGAGCTCGACGGCTGGGAGGCAACCCGCCAGATCCGCGCTGAGCCGACGACTCAGCACCTGCCTATCATCGCACTGACCGCCCACGGGATGCCGACTGACCGCGCCCGCAGTCTCGAAGTTGGTTGCGACGACCACCACACCAAGCCCGTCGAGTTGACGACCCTCCTCGCTCAGATCGAAGCGAGACTCGCTCTGCCTTGACTGTTCGCGAGCGACGCGTAACGTCAGATCGCTCATCGCCTGACGAGATTGCCAAGCACGAATCCAAGTAGCCCCGTCAGCGCCACGCCGACCAGAGCCTGGACGCCGTTGAGGAGGTGGATCAGGGTATTGCTCGTTTCGAGGCCGTTGGGCGGATTCCCGGCCGACATGGCCATGAAGCTGAAGACGGCTACTTCGATCGGGTTTCGAATCGTGGTCGACGGCCCCCCCGCAGGTTCGCTGACGCGGACCACTCCCCCCGTCAGCCAATAGAACAGTGTAAATGCGGCATATACAATAAGCATCGTGTAGAGGATGCGGACGATGCTCTCGCCGTAGTCGCAGACCCACTCGACGACCTGATCGGAGGCGAAGCTGGCGTAGGCGTTCATGGCGCGTCGCCAGTTACCCGTTCGCCTCGCCGCCCGAGCACGAATCAGGGCATCAAGCTTCTGCATACGACGTTTGCGCCGATATGCCCAACTTGCGGTATCGGGGTCGCCTAGCTCTTGGAAGAGGCGTTCGAGCGAGAGATAGGCCTTTCTCGCCTCGTCGTAGTCACCCGCAAGTTCTTCGCCAACGGCTTCACCGATCTGACCCTGGCTGAAGCGGCTCTTGTCGAGCGAAGCCCCGCTCAAACGAACCCTTGCCAGGAGGCTTCCAGAGAGGTCCAGCCCTTGAAGCCGGGTATCGCGAAGATCGGCATCGCTGAAATCGGTTCCGGCGACCGCTGCCCGCCGCAGGTCGGCCCCACGCAACTTGGCCCCGACAAACCCCGCCTTGCCGAGGATCGCACCCCGGAAGATCGCCTCCGACAGGTCGGCCCCGCGCAGATCGGCCTCTTTAAGTGTGGCCCCGCGAAAGTCGGCCGTGGGCGCGATCGCGTCGACGAGACTCGCCCCCCAGAGGTCAGCTTTGGCCAGTTTTGCCCCTTCGAGCACGCTCTCCTGGAGCTGCGCAAAGCGAAGCCTCGCGCCGCGGAGGTCGGCATCCTCGAGCATCGCACCCCGGCAGTCAGCCGCGCCAAGCGACGCGCGTCGGAGATCAGCCCCTTCGAGGTCAGCGTCTCGCAGGTCGACCTCGTCGAGTTGGGCGCGACGCAGGTCGGCCTTGCCCAGGCTTGCTCCCCGAAGGTCGGCACTCCGCAGGTCAATCCCTTTGAGCTGCGCGCGACGGAGCCGGACGCCTCGAAGGTCGGCTCTGGCGAGGACGATCGCGGGCAAGCCGGTCAGATCGACGTCATCAAGTATGGCGGAGACGCCGTCGATCGTCGGCAGTTCGAGTCGTCCGTCAGGATGCGCCGCGATCCTCGCGCGGACCCACTCCAGCCGTTCGGCCGGGGAACCCGCAGCGAGTTGAGCGTAAAACTCTGTGGAGATCGGACAGCCCTCCGATTTGGGGGCGGCCGGCGCGACGACCTCCCGTCATCCGCCAAAGATCGTCGGCGAAGGCACGGGAGGACGACGATCATTGAAGCCGAGTCATTACAGCCCGGCACCGCCCAGGTGCTTGATCTTCCTGGGGTTGCGGCCGTGCCGCTTGGGCCGACGGCCCTTGGCGATGGGGGAGCTATCGGCACGTTTGCGCCACTTGTAGCTCTTGCGATTCTTGGTTTTCTTCTTCATGGGAGGCCTAGTTCCATACGGTCAGACGCGACACGAAAGAGACAATTATGCGATGTTCACGTCCAAGAATCAACCCGAACTTTCCAGGTCATTTCGCCGCGCCTCCGGTTTGGGCCACTTTGTTGGTCTTTTCGTGCTTGGCGAGGGCGTTGTTGAGGTGCTGGACGAATTCCTCGGGTGACATTTTTCCACCTTTGGCTCCGAGCAAGACCTCGTCGGCGTTGAGAACGACATAGAGTGGGTTGGACACCTCGCTGGCCACCTTCAGGGCGAGGTCGAGATTCTTCTTGCCGAGACGCTTCCGGTCGGCGGGTGAGATCGAGTTGATCTGGGCAAAGTCAGTATAAAGTTGGACGGGGATGAACCCCTTCAATGCCTCAATGACTTCCGCCCTCGGAAGAACCTCCTGCTCCATCAACCGACAATTCGCGCAGTTGACGCCGGTGAAGTCGATCAAGATTGGTTTGCCCGTTGCCTTTGATTCTTCGCGGGCCGCTTCGTAGCTCATCCCCCACGAGACGCCGTGAAATGACTTCTCCTGGCGCTCTGCCACGTTGGGGTCGGTCGAGGTGGCATGAGTTTCCTCACCGCCGGAAGTCGACCCGCCCCCGTTTGGGGCTTTGAGATTGCCCGCGTCGGCCGGCAAGAGTCCGACGACCATGTACCAGAGCTTGCTCTGGGGCGGCCGTCCGAAAAGCGCGGGGGTCAGAAATAAGGAACAGAAGAGGAAAAAACTGCCAAGGATCAACCGGCCGGGACCGACCTTGACGGCGTCGAGGTCGTGGTCAGTCCGGAAGAGGCCGAGCAGGTAGATCCCGCAGACGAGAGCGAGCACGACCCAGATCGCGAGCACAGCATAAGCATTGAACCACGCCTCGCTTGCGACGACGAACGAGCATTCGGCCGTGTTGATGAATTTGAACGCCGCACCGATTTCGATCAGTCCGCCCACAACCTTCACCGTGTTCATCCAGTCACCGCTCTTGGGCACCTTCGAGAGCAAGCCGGGCGAAAGCGCGAGCAGGAAGAACGGCAGGGCGATCACCGAGGCGAACGTCGCCAGGCCGATCACCGGATAGAAGTAATTGCCGCCCGCCGCCATCACCAGCAGGCCGCCGACGACCGGGAACGTGCAGGTGAACGACGTGATCGTCAGGGTGAGCGCCATGAACATCACGCCGATGAGGCCCCCCTTCCCTTCTCCTTGCGCTGAGGCGTTGGCGAGGAAGTTTGGCAGGCGGATCTCAAACAGGCCGAGCAGGCTGAGGCCGAAGACGAGGAAGAGTCCTGCGACGAAGAAGTTCACCCACGGGCTGTTCGCCAGCGCCGAGAGCGAGGCCGCGCCGAAGAAGACCGAGAACAGAATCCCGATCGCGGTAAATACACCGATGATCGACAAGCAATAGACGATCGCAAGGCCCGTCGTCGACTTGCCCTTCTGCCCCTGCTTGACGAAGAAGTTCACCGTGATCGGGATCATCGGCCACACGCAAGGCATCACCAACGCGACCAGACCACCACCGGCACAGGTCAGCAAGAACGGCAAGAGCCCGAGCGCGGCCTGCTTCTCGACGTCGCTCTTGGGGGCCTCGTCGACGGACTTCGCGTCAATCTTTGGGGCGACGGCCGTTGCCGACGGTTCGGTGGCCTTGGGCGTCTCGACGACCGCCGCAGCCACTCCTGGAACGATCATCAGCTCGACGTCCGGTAGCGTCCACTGGCCGGGGATGCTGCAATTCTTGTCGTCGCAAACCATGTAGCCTGCCTGGCATCGCAGCGTCTTCTTGCCGAGTCCGGTGCCGGGGGGGACGACCAGTGACTGGCTCCATGTCACCTCGTCCTCGTAGAATTCGAGGAACGGGATCTCCTTAAAGGCATCCTCATGTTTCTTGATTGGGTCTTTGGACGCGGCCCAATCCCCTTTCGGCGTCAGGCCCGCTGTGTCAAAGAAGTCGAACGCGGTGAGCTTGGGACCGACCTGGGCCTCGACTTTGGAATACTTGTAGATGTGATTCTTGCCGATCAGCTTCGCTGTCACTTTATAAGTGACCGTTTGGCCGACCTTGGCTTCGCTCGGCTCGACGCTCGGCGTCAGGGTGACGCCCTTGGGTTTGAGTCGGACGCTCGAATCCTTTTCGACGGGCCCCTTCGTCTGGACTTCAACCAAGCCGACGGCCATCATCAGGCTGAGTTCGATCGGGAGCTTGACCAGGGGATTCTCACACTTCAACCTGGCATCCGCCGCGACGATCGTCAGCTTAGCGGCCGGGAGGGTCCACTGACCCGGAAAGCTGCACGTCGCCTCGGAGCAGACCTGATAAGTGGCCTGCACTCGCAGCGACTTCTCACCGGGGGTCTCGTCCGCCGGGACGACAAGTCGGAGATTCCAGGTCACTTCGCCTTCGTGAAACTCGACGAAAGGTAGGCCAGGAAAGGCCTCCTCTTTCTTCCGAGATGCCGGCTTGTCGGGCGTCCACGTCCCGTGAGGTGTGAGGCCGGCGGCGTCGTAGAGATCAAACTGCGTGACGCGGGGGCCATCGTCGGGCTGCGTCTTGTTGTAACCATAAATGTGCCACCCGTCAGAGAGCTTCGCCGTGACCGACAGCGTCACCGTATCGCCCGGCTTGGCTTCGCTTGGCGAAATGCTTGTCGTGAAGGTCGCTTCCCGGGGCTGGGTCGCGGGCCTGCTATCTTTCTTAACGGGCTTCGTCTCGGCAGCGAAGCTAGGATGGAGAGCGCCTGCGGTCAGGTAGACAAGAGCCGCCGCGAGGCAGAGAAATTCGGTCGCGATCCGGCGGGCGAGGCGGGCGTGAGGCATGGCAACGTGTCCCCGGTTGAAGCAAGCCTCCGCGTGGACCCGTCTCGGCCTCACGCGGAGTATCTGTGATCCTAATCCGACTAGAGCCACCCGGCAAGCCAAGGGGACGAGCTTGGCAGGCAAGTCAGAACTCGGATTGACCCCCAATAGAATCTCTTTTACGATTCCGCGCCGGGAAAGTTCGCGCGCCCGGCGACCGGGCGTGCCTCTCCTGACCTCCGATGGAATGGAATCCATGCGCTATGTCATCGTGACGGCCCTCGTCCTCGCTGCGACGGCCGCGGGCTGGCTGAGCTTCGAGACTCGGCGCAACCGCTTGGTGTGGGACCACTTCGACGTGGTCAAGCACGGCATCCTCTACCGGAGCGGCCAGCTCAACGCCGACCAGCTTGGCGACGCCGTCGGCCAGTTTCGGATCAAGACGCTCGTCAACTTTCAGATCGCCGGCCCCGGAGTCGACTACGAGCGAGCCCTATGCAAGAAGCTCGGCATCGACTTTCTCAACCTACCGATGCCTGGCGACGGCTTCGGCGAGGAGTCGCAATTTCGTGAAGTTCTTAAGGCGTGCGACGACCCGAATCGACGCCCTGTCTTGATCCACTGTGCGCGGGGGACCTGTCGGACTGGGGCTGCTGTCGCACTGTATCGTTATGAGCGCGACGGCTGGACAGTCGACGACGTGGCCAAGGAGATGCGCCGGCAATCGTATGTCGACGGCTGGTTGCCGGGTTACGTCTTCGCGATGTCCAAGAACAAGCCCGACCGCGACATCTTCGAACCTAAGGTCGCCCTCGACAAGAACCTCCCCGAGCCGCCCACGCCCGAGCCGAAACGGGAGGTCGAGGTCGACGGGTTGCCGGTCGTTGAAGGCTGGAAGAAAGAGGCGACCCATGTCCGCTGAGAGCATCACGAAGGCCGCCCGGTCTTCCCTCCGCCATCGCGCCGATCGACCGGAGACGGGCTTTGACCTTGCCACGCTCGCGATCCCGATGGTGTTCGTCGCGGCGGCGGTCGGGTTCGTCATCATCGGCGGCGGCAACCTCGAACTCGGCCCGACCGAGGCCAAGCTCGGCCTATCGGCGGTCGAACCGCTTGGACCGTTCGGTCAGTCGCTCGGTGGGTGGGACCCGGGTGTCTGGGTGGGGTCGGTCATCCCGAGTCGGATCTGGGCAACCGCCAGCGGGATGTGGAATGCCGCGATCGTCCGGTGGCCCGCCGTCATCGCAGGGATTGTGATCGGCCTGTTCCTGGTCCGGTCGATGCGCAAGGCGATGGGGCCGAGATCCGCCTGCCTGATGGCGGTCTGTTGGTTCGGTGGAGTTGCCTTGATCGACCGTTCGGCAGACGCCGGGCTTGATCTCGTAGCGGGGTTGGGCACGATCCTCTCGCTGAATCGCCTGCTCACCAAGGGTTCCGACTGGGTTGCGGGCCTTTGCGCGTCGTGGGCCTTCCTGGCCGGCGGCTGGCCTCCGCTCGCGCTGATCGGCCTGGCGATTGTGGTGCTCGGCCGCTCAGGCACGTCGATCTCATTCAAGATGATCATCCCGATCGTCGTGACGGTTGTCGGCTGGTCGATCTGGGCGCTGGCCGCCACTCGCGCCGAGGTCTGGGCCTCCGCGCTGAGTCTACCGCTCACACAAGAGTCGGCATGGACTCTGGCGCTCGGTGTATTCGGCCTGGGTCTACCGTGGTCGCCGTTCGCTTTGCTCGGCTTCTCCCGAGGGATTCGCGAGACGTGGACCTTTGAGGGTCGACCTTACTTGGTCGGTTGGGGACAGGTGGCCCTGGCGAGCCTCATCGTCGGCACGATCATCCCCGGCCTGGCGTCTGCCGCGACCATGCCGGCCCTGGCCGGCCTGGCGATCGTCGCCGCTGCAAGCTTGGAGTCGGTCCTCTCGACTGAACTCTCGCAGGCCGCGAGGGGCTGGTTACACGCGATGACTCTCGCGATCGTGATCGGCTGGACGGTCCTCGTCTTGATCTGGGGCGGGCAGCTCGCGATGACCGTCGCCTATTATCGTCCTGTGGCGATCACTCTCATTGCGATCGCAATCGGCACGGCGACCGTTGCGCTCTCCTCAGCGTGGCTGGGAGATCGCCGAGGGACGGTCGCGGCACTGCTTCTCGTTGCGATCTCGTTCAAGCTGGCCCACTTCGGTCATCACGTTCCCGAGTGGAACTACCGGCACAGCCAGGCCCCTTGGGGCCGTGCGATCGGCCAATGGGTTCCCCAGAAGCAGCCGATCTACGTCCTCCACGGGTGGCCCGCTGACCTTGTCTTCGCGATCGGACGCCCCGTCCGTCAACTCGCCGACCCCCGCCTCCTACCCGACCGACCTGGCCCGAGCCCGAAGTTTGTGCTGCTGCTCAAGTCAGAATTCGACCACTGGCAAGACAAATGGCCGAAAGTCATCTCCGTCGCCCGATTTGAGGACGAATCGGGCGAAGTCCGAGTTCTGGCGCGAACCGACGGACCGTTCTCGTGGCGAAAGTCGGCGGTCGAGGCGGCGGAGGAGTGAAAGCCGCACCTCGCTGACCAATCGGATCGAGTTACATGGGCCGAGGAGGGTCGATCGTGGCGATACCCTCGCCAAGATGCCCGCTCAGCCTTCGGTTCGAAGATCTCGTTATCTGAGTAGCCGTACCCTATTGGGCCTCGCCGAGCGCATCCAGAGTCTTTTTGGCCTCTTTAGAGTGCCGGGGTGAAAAGGCCGGGTTGAGTCGGAGAGCCCTCTGGAGGTAATCGCGAGCCTTGGAGCGATCGGCGAGCCGATTGTAGATCATCCCGGCGTGATAGAAGAGGTTGGCGTCGATTGTGCCGAGTTTGAGGGCCTCCGTCATGGCCTTGGCGGCGTCTTCGTTGGCACCGCTCTTATAAAGAGTCCAGGCGAGCGTATCGTAACCGTAAACGTCCTTACGCTGGAGCAGATCTTCGCGGGCGAGGGCCAGGGCTTCGGCGAGGTCGCGGTCGTGGTTGGCGAGGAACACGGCCCGTTCGCGAAAGTATTCGGCTTTATTCGCAGTGATGCTCATAAGTCTTTCGAATAAGATAGCAGCTTTCTCGGGATGGCCGATCTTGACGTAGAGGTCTCCGAGCGCCGCGAGCATGTGAGGGTCGGGGCCTAGGGCCACGGCCTTCTCGTAGAGACGAATCGCCTCGTCATCCCGACCTTGCATCGCCCGAATTCGGCCGAGGCCGGCGGTCGCGTCGTGGTAGGCGTCGATCCCTTCAGGGACGGCAGCGTAGTACTTCTCGGCCGCGTCGACCCGTCCCGCAACGAGGGCGATGTCGCCGAGTCGTGCCTGGAACCAGCCCGCTTCCTTGGGTGTCCCGCCAGCTTTTAAGACGTCTGCCGCAGCCTCTCCCATTAGCTTGAGGGCCAGCTCAGTGTTTCCTTTAAGCTCCGCAAGGCTCGCCAGGCGGGAGAGGACCGGCGGGAGCTTTGAGAGGCGATGCAACTCGTGGATGGCCTGCTCGGCTTCGTCATATCGGCCAGTCTCGAGGAGGGCATCACCCGCGGTTGCCAGGGCGTCGACATCTTTGGGCTTCTTGGCCAGGGCTTCTCTCGCGAGCTTCAGCCCCTCAGTAAATTTGTGCTGGCTGCAAAGCACGGCGGCCAGCGAAACCTTGGTGCGGTGTCCTTCGGGGAAGAGTTCGAGCGACTTGCGGAGAGCAACCTCGGCCTTGGCGTAATAGTCGAGGATGCCGGTCATCTCGGCCTTACGCTCGTACAACTCTCCGAGACGCTGGTAAGTGACGTCATCTTTAGGATTCTGCGCGATCCGGGCGAGCATGAGCCCGATAACTTCGTCGGTATTATAGACATAGTCTTTGGGGTTAACCTCCGGGACTTGTCTATCAGCCGGCCCGTCGCCCGCCCTGCGTGGCTCCTCGGCCGGGGAATCCACGGATGTGAGGATCACGACGCTGACAAGTATCGGCAAGAAGAAGCGTGAGGGCATCGTTCAACCCGATCGGTTGGGAAAGTCGAATTGAATCGCCCGACGGCCCCTCCCGAGCGGGACCGACGGGCGAGATGTTAACGATCGTGGAGTGCGGCGGTTATTTCTGGGCAGGAGCTTTGGGATTGGGAGTGCCGAGATAGGGGAAGCTCTTGAGAAAGACGGAGTCGTTCGAGACGCTGTCAGACGTCACCGCTCCGTTGCTCAACAGCGACAATTCGACGTCAATAACATCGTCTGCGAGGCGACGGCCGTTGAGCTTTTCGAACCCGTCAGAGTCATGGGTCTTGAGCGTCAAGACGTCGGGCAGGAGGAGGTTGACCATCTTCATACGGTCGGCTTCAGGCTGTCCGAAGAGGTATCCCAGTTCAACCATGCCGGCCTGGCGGAACCGGGTGTCGGTCAGGGGCGATGCGGAGTTGAAGTCGTCCTTGTTGACGTCAGGGATGACCACGGTGTTGATGCCCGGACGACCCTTGCGATCAAACTGCTCGGGATTTTCGGTAGAGAAAACGGCCCCAGGCACCGTTGTCCGCGCCCAGACTCCGATGCTCGGGTTCTTCGGGCTCGATTGAAGCGTCGAACTCGGCACTTCAAGTACGATCGCGACGCAGTTGAACCCGCCGAAGAAGTTGTTGGGGATGTCGGAGCCGGTCGTGTTGCCGTTGCGGTTGAGGAACTCCTGCGCGGCCTTCGGGTCTCCACGCAAAGCACGAGCCTTGAAGCGATTGAAGGCGAGGAGGTCGAAGAAGAACGGGTCGTCGAACAGGCCGGCGCGGACTTTACCGAGGCCCGTCACCGGCAGGTTCCGATTGGTCGGACCGCGTGCGATCAGATGCGAGCCTGCTGGCGTCACCTTCGACACCGTGAAGACCTGCTGGAGGTTGTGGTCGGGGGGGGTAAAGCTGATTTGAAACGACAAGTACGAATCAAAGTTTCCCGAGCTAACCTGATTGGTGATCTTGAACTCGTAGACGCCCATCGGATTGAAGTAGGCCGGCGAGATTACCCCGGCGTCAGTGCTCATGGTCATGATCAGAACGGTATAATTCGGACTCTGCGGCGATTGGAACGCATAAAGATCGAGGATATCCAGATTGCCCAAAGTCGAAATCGTGTTCGTGATCCGGGGCGAATCACGATGGTCGGCCGCGCGAACCGTAACGACACAGCAAAAGACGAGCAGGAAGGTCGTCAGGGCGATTTTAATCCGCTGGCATTTCCGATTCATAGGGTGGCCTTCATTCGTTGGATTGGGGGAAATGGGAGGGTTGGACTCTTATGTCTATGTACAATACCAAACTCTGAGAGAGATAGCTAAGAATCAGTACTGTCCGGTTGAGCGATTCAATTTCTGACCTAAGTCGTTATTTGGCATAGGCTTTCATCAAGAACTTGGCGCGCGCGACTTCAATTCCGTGGAACTTCCTGTCCATGCTTACTCCACCTTCGGGTGGAGAGGCATGGCTCACGATGTACACCAGACAGGTCGTGTTCGCTCAATTGATGGAACTCCTGCCGCGTCACGAGTTCGATACCTGCGTCAGACGTTACGACGGCGAGTATGGGGTCCGAGGCTTCTCCTGTCGCGATCAATACCTCTGTATGGCCTACGCCCAATTGA
>JANXSY010000102.1 GCA_025356435.1 Isosphaeraceae bacterium
CACCCGCAAGCCAGCCGTTGTATTTGGTCAGCTGTGCGAGCCCGACCGCGACACCGAGACCGATCGCCCTGACCGGGCCGGGCTTCTCCAGGAATGACTTGCCGAGCGTCAGGCTGACGAGCCAGGTGAAGAGGAAGGTCGCGTCGGTGAGGGCCATCCGCGAGAAGACGACGTGAGGCCCCGAGAGTGCCGCGAACGCCGCGCAGGCCGCGCCTCGACCGGGACCGAGCCAGGTCCGGCCGATCCAGCCCATGAGCGGGATCGTTGCGATCCCCGCGAGGATCGAGACGAGAATTGCCGCGAGATCGCTCGCACCAAAGAAAACCGACGCGAAGCCGATCAGGATCGGGAAGGCCGGCGGTGCGTAAGGTATCAATCCGGGGTCGAGGCTGCCGATTCCGCCGGGATGGAAAATCCATGTTCCCGCGGTGGCGTAGATCCCTTCATCGAAATGGTCGAGGCCCAGTCTTCCCAGACTGTAGAAGCGCAAGGCAGCGCCGAGAAAGGTGATCGCCAAGACTGGCACCCATTCGGGCCGGCTTCGGAGGTGGCGGGCAGGTAAGTCCATCGTTCGCTGATCCTACCAGTTCGGCGACGCATTCTCATCCCAGAGCCATGGGTTCGATGGCAGTTCCACGTGGAACGGACGGCGATAAGGGCCTTCCCTGTTGTTGGGACGACCTCAGATCTGTACCGTCTGGTCCTGGGGGTAAAGCCGCAAACCGGCGGGCACTTCGAGGAGCACGAGGGATGGTCACTCTTTTTACGGATTCGAGGATGGTCGACCACGTCCCGCCGAGGACGCACCCCGAGAAGCCGGAGCGGCTGGCCGCAGTCCTCCGCCATCTCGCGAGGACTGGTATCGCCCACTCGTGTCCAACAGGACTGGTCCGCGAGGCGACCGACGCGGAACTTCTTCGGGTCCACACCCCGAGCTATCTCGCGCGGCTGAGTCGATACGCGGCCTCCGGCGGCGGCCAGATTGAGGCCGACACCTGGATGTCGAACGGTTCGCTCCTGGCCGCTCGACTCGGTGCGGGCGCGGCGATCGAAGCAGTCTCGTCGGTCGTGAAGGGGCCAGCCAGACGAGCGGCTTGCCTCGTCCGTCCGCCGGGTCACCACGCGCTCGCCGACGACCCGATGGGGTTTTGCTTCTTCTCGAACGTCGCGATCGCCGCCGCACACGCTCTCGACGGGATGGGACTGAACCGCGTCCTGGTCGTCGACTTCGACGTCCATCATGGAAACGGAACCCAGGAGATCCTCTACGGCGAGCCGAGGGCCGGCTTCCTCTCGATCCACCGATATCCGTTTTATCCCGGCTCAGGGGCCAGGGACGAGACAGGGACAGGCGACGCGATCGGGACGAAGTGCAATATCCCCCTGCCATATGGCATCAGTCGGGCCGACTACCATGCGGCGTTCCACAACGGCTTGTCAGCGCTGGCGGATTCGATCCGGCCGGAGCTGATCCTGATCAGCGCAGGCTTCGACGCCCACGCGGAAGATCCAGTGGGGGATCTGGGCCTGGAGGTTGAAGACTTCGTTCGCATGACCGAGCTGATCCTCCAAGTCGCCGACGTCCATGCCGAGGGTCGCGTCGTTTCGGTGCTCGAAGGGGGCTACAACATCCCGATCCTGTCAGGCTGCGTTGCCGCGCATCTCGAAGCGATGGGTGCGGAACCGTTACCCCCCGGAACCCGATAGACCCGACCAACGGAGACGCCCAGACGTGAGCAAACGCGAGACCTCGATCGGACGCCTTCGGAGCATGCCGCTCGCCGCGAAGATTGTTGTCGGGATGATCCTGGGGATTGTCGCGGGCCTGATCTTCGGGGATCGGGTCGAGCCGCTGAGCAAGCTCGGGACGCTGATTATCGACTTGATCAAAGGGCTGGCCGGCCCTCTCCTACTCTTCGCCGTGCTCGACGCGTTTCTCCGGACGTCGATCAAAGCTCGTGCGGGGGTGCTCATGGTGGCGATCTCGCTCACGAATGCGGCGCTCGCGATCGGGATCGGCCTCTTCCTCTCGAACAGCCTTCAGCCCGGTCGATCGCTCCGATTCCTCGACGACCCGACGGTCTCGCTGGCCTCTGCCGACCTGTCGCGCTCGGCGAAGAGCGTCGACCCGTCGCGCACGATTAAGTTCGTCGACGACCTCGTCGCGCTCATTCCGACGACACTCTTCAAGCCGATCGTCGAGAATTCCGTGATCTCGATCGTGATCGTCGCGATCCTGATGGGGATTGCGCTTCGCAGGATGAAGACCGAGCAATTGGAACGGGGGGAGACGGGGTATCGGGCAGTGGAGGACACGATCGCGGCCGTCTATCGATCGATTGAGATCCTGTTGGCCTGGGCCGTCCAGGCTGTCCCGCTTGCCGTCTTCGGCGTCATGGCTCGGACGGTAGGGCGGTATGGATTCCGACCGTTCGGCGGACTTCTGGTCTATCTGGGAATTGGCATCCTCGGCCTGGGCATCCAGGTCGGGGTCGTCTATCAGGTTTGGATCAAGCTGATCGCCCGGTTGTCCTTGAGGTCGTTCTGGAGCGGAGCGAAGGGAGCGGTCGCGTATGCGGCGGGGACAGCCAGCAGCCTCGCCACGCTGCCAGTCACACTCAAGACGCTCGACAAGATGGGCGTGTCACCGCAATCGGCCCGACTGGCGGCGTGCGTCGGGACGAACCTGAACAACGACGGGATCTTGCTCTATGAGGCGATGGCCGTCCTGTTCGTCGCGCAGGCGTGCGGTATCCAGCTTTCGCTCGGCGAGCAGATCCTCGCGGCCGGTGCTTGCGCGATCGCCGGCATCGGGATCTCGGGCATCCCTGAGGCCGGCTTGATCTCGCTCATCCTCGTCGTTCGCACGGTCTTGCCGAACGAACCCAGGACCGAGGCGGTCATTCCCATGCTATTAACGGTCGACTGGGTGCTCGGCCGTTGCCGAGCAATGACCAACGTCGTCAGCGACATCCTCGTCGCCGTTTTACTTGATCGATTCGCGCCGGTCGAACCTGCGATCGAGACCTTGCCGGAAGCTTCAATGCCGGCCGGAAGAGCCTGACATCGTAAGAGCTTCGATTGACCCCGACGGGATTTGAACCCGTGTTGCATGCGTGAAAAGCATGTGTCCTAGACCAGGCTAGACGACGGGGCCTTGAAGTCACAATGTAACCGCAGAGGGGGCAACTGGTCAAGATCGGCTCTCGTGGTTTCACGCGGAACGTGCCGCAGCCTTGCGTCGAGTCGTCTCGCGAGTTAGCCTGTCTGCAAGTCGGCCGGTTACGATCAACTGATTGAGGAATTATCTCGATGAAGCGCATCTTGCTCTTAACCGGCGACGCGGGCGAAGCTCAGGAAATCTATTACGCCAAGTACCGCCTCGAAGAGGAGGGCTGGCGAGTCGATATCGTCGCGCCAACGAAACGCGTCTTCGCGTCGGTCGTGCATGATTTCGAGCCCGGTTGGGACACGTACGTCGAGAAGCCCGGCTATCGGGTCCAGGCCGACCTCGGTCTAGACGAGGCTGAACCAGCCTCGTATGACGGGCTCGTGCTTCCCGGCGGTAGGGCACCGGAATATCTTCGCAACAGACCGAAGGCCGTGGCGATCGTCAAACATTTCGTCGACGCCGGCAAGCCGATCGCTGCGAACTGCCACGGACCGCTCTTGGTCATCGCGGCCGACGGGGTCTGGGGAAAGACGCTCACCTGCTATCCCGAGTTGGAACTCGACGTCCGCATGGCAGGCGGTGAATTCGTGAACCGTGATGTCGTCGTCGACGGATGCCTCGTGACCGTGCGAGGATGGCCAGACAATGGCCCGTGGATGCGGGAGTTCGTTCGGCTTCTGAAGACCACTTCAAAATTGAGCTGAGGGGTCGAACATCCAGCCGGCTCCGATTGAAAGTTCGGCGCTCGGATTGCAGAGTGTCGCGAGAGTGTGTCACATGCCTCGTCGGGTCGATCAGTTGCCGGTTTCTGGTGTCAGGGGAGTGTTTGATTCCTGATGTCGGAGCTGGCTCTGAATCGCCTCGTAGACCTCACGCCGATGGACAGAAACGTCCTTCGGCGCATCGATCCCGAGCCTGACCTTATCCCCGCGGATCTCGACGATCGTCACGCGGATGTGGTCGTTAATAATAATGCTCTCATCTTTTTTGCGCGAGAGTACAAGCATCGTCAGTCCTCTCAGAAGCGTAACTCTCGGTGTATTCTGTAATCCATTCCCTCAGGAAACCGTACGAGAAGCTTCGGACAGAGTCCACGCCGTCGTAACAGTTTGCCGCAAGTGGAACGTCATATAACCTTAGCGTCCTCCCCCGCTCGGTCAAGTGGGTGAGGGCTATTCGGCACTTATCCGGAATGCTGGCTTTAGACAAACACGTACATCAAGTAGCCAAATCGAACTTATTGCCATTCGGGAGTGGCGAGGCCTCAACGGCTGTTTTCTTCCGAATAACGACGATAAAGGTGACCGAGCCCTAAGTCAAAGATTTCGGCCTCAATGTCTTCCATGTTCGACGGATGGATCGTCTCTCTAAGTTCTGTGACGAGCAACTCAAGAAACTTTCCGCGGGCACGCTGCAGTGTTTTTCGGAACGCCTCGGGAGTGATCGGCGAGCGGGTCTGCTCGCTGAGGCGAAGGGCAATCTCGTCGATCGAGGCTTTCGGGCTCCCGACCCGTAGGTGAAGGACGGTTGCGTACCGATTCTTGGCGGTGCTCGACTCGTAACTTTCGAGCCGGGTCCAGACCCGTTTGATCACCGCTTCTCGCCAGACCCGGTCGTAGTCGGCGTCGGGCTGAGACGGATCGAGTAGGTCTCCGGGGGGCAGGGGATGGTGTTTGCGACCCCGGAAGTGGTCGATGATCAGTCGGTGAAGCACGGTCCGGAGGTAGTCCCGGAATCGTCCCTTGTTGTGGTCAGCCCCAGCTAGTTTATGAGTGAGTAGCTTCGTCCAGAACTCCTGAAAAACTTCGTCGGCAAGATTCTGGTCTCGAAGCTTCAGCCGAAGATATCGTTCAACCGCGTCGTGATAACGGCCGATGAGTTCGCGCATCGCCGTCTCACCCGCCGGCCCCGGCGCATGAGCGTTGCGGACGGTCGTCCAGCAGGTTTCGACGTCGGTGAGATGGAGGCCCGACGTGGGATTCCGAATGTCGTCTAAGTGATCCATGAATCAAGCCCGATTTCAGCGGGAAGAGCGACACGGGGGGCGTGCGGTGGTTGCGAATTTAGAAATAGTCGCGGCAGAACAAACTGCCGAGATCGGGAAGGGATGCGTTCCACGTGAAACCGCTCGGATCGATCGTCACGATAGGAATCAGGTGAAGAACTTATCGGACTCCATGCCAAGATCGATGTCAAGGGCCTGGATTCAGGATCATGCCGGATGACGGGCATTCTCCATAGCTTCGCCGACGATCCCAAATACGCCCGGCAGGATTCGAACCTGCGACCGACGGTTTAGAAAACCGTTGCTCTATCCACTGAGCTACGGGCGCAAAACTTCAGGCAAATGGTCCATGTAACTCTCTCAATGCGCCCGGCAGGATTCGAACCTGCGGCCTGCGGTTTAGGAAACCGCCGCTCTATCCACCTGAGCTACGGGCGCGGATCAGTGAGGAAGGTGATTCTCTCTCATCTCTAGAGCCGGTGTCAACTCGCTTGGTTCGCCGCTTCGATCCGTGACCGGTGTTACTCGACTCGTCGTGGTCAGCCCCGCTCGCTCGGGTCAAACCGCGGCAATCGAGCAAAGTTGTTTGGGAGTCGTCGTAACTTCGCCCGTTCGATCGTAGAATGAAAAGGTAATCAGGCATATTCTTCTCGGGCTGGCATCTTGGAATGACCTCATGGCCGTGTCGGAATCGAGCCAGACCGGTAAGCAACCCCCGCAAGTGGGAAGCTATCGACTTCTGAAACCGCTGGGCACAGGCGGGATGAGTTCGGTCTTTCATGCCGTGCATGTGGAGACCGGGCATGAGGTCGCGGTCAAAATTCTCCCTCGGACTCTCGCCAAGAACCCGACGTTGCTCCAGCGGTTTCTGGGCGAGGCAAAGAATGCCGAGGCCCTCGAACACCCGAACATTGCCGCGATTTATGATCGCGGGTTCGACCAGGGACGGCATTACCTCGTCCTCGAATACGTTGAGGGAGGAGACCTTCATGAGCGGGTCCGCTCTTCTGGACCGCTACCGCTTATGGACGCGGTCAAAGCGATCAGGGCTGTCGCGGAAGGGCTGCTCTACGCGTCGAGCACGGGTGTGATCCACCGGGACGTCAAACCGGCCAATCTGCTCCTCGACCCCCAGGGTCATATCAAGATCATCGACCTCGGCCTGGCGCTCCAGACTGAGAATGAAGACGAACGGGTCACTCGCGACGGGACGACCGTCGGCACGGTCGACTACATGTCACCCGAGCAGGCCCGCGACAGCCGTGCAACTAGCGAGCGGAGCGATATTTATTCGCTGGGTTGCACGTTCTATTTCCTCATCGCCGGCAAGCCTCCTTACCCAGGCGGTGACGTACCTGACAAGCTCGGTCGTCACTGCACGGCCCCGATCCCCGACGTGAGGGAACTCCGACCCGACGCCTCCGAACCCCTGGCGCGGCTGATCCAGAAGATGATGGCCAAGAAGCCTAACGGGCGGTTTCCCACGTATGCTGCATTGATCGAGGCGATCGACAAACTTCCCGAAACCCAACTCCCGTCCGGAAGTGAGTCCTTCGACGCATTGATCGTGGACGAAGATGATGACGAGCCGTCGGACGACGCGATTGTCTTGGAGCTTGCTTCCCCAGAACCGAAAGCCCCACCCGCAATCCCTCGCCAGAAGCCGGGCCGGCGAATCGAGCTGGCTGCGCACGAGGTCTCGCTCGCCGAACTCGATGCCGACGACAATCCGGCCCCACGATCCCGAGTGAAGCGGGTTGAAGGCTCGCCCGCCCCTGTTCCAGCCCGGGAGGGCTTCGTCGAGGAACAGAGCCTCCACACGTCGTTCCGGCCGTCGGGGAGGGAGATTCCGCTCTCCACCTGGATCGCCGCAGGTGCTGTCGTCGGCCTGGCAATTGCGCTCCTCGGATTCGGAGTCCTCAAAGTCCTATCACCCGCCGACTCGGACTCAGTCGTCGTCGAGGATGCTCCCCAGAGCCGCGATGCCGGCCAGGGTGAGGGCGACATCGCGAATGAAGCCGCACCCCAGATCAAGACCATTCCGAAGCGTGTTGATCCAATCGCATCGAGTCTGTCGAAGGCCAAATCCAAGTCGGTCACGACTCAGCCCGCCACTTGGGTCGAACCGACTGACCCGGCCGTCGAGATCGTGGCCGAACCGAGTTACCCCGCGTCTGTCGAGGTGACCTCGTTGCCCGCATGGGCAAAGGCAGCGATCCCGACGACCATCGAGGGCCCGGTCGTGACTTTAACGAGGGTCGTCGATTCGGCCGACGAGTCTGGCGTATCGAGCTTCAGACAGGCCCTCGACAAGGGTGGCGGCCTCGTCGAAATCGCCGACAACGGTCCCTTCTTCGAAGACGATTGCCGGGTCGTCGGCAAGTCCCGGCTGATCCGCTCCAAGCCCGGTCATCGACCGATCTTGATGATCCGAGTCAACGCCTCGACGCTCGCGGTCGTCAGAGACCGTTCGGCCGTCTTCACCCTTGATGGCAGCAAATTGGTCCTCGACGGGATCGACATCGTCGTCGACGTCCGCGAACTGCCCGCTTCGCAGACAAGTCTGTTCCTCCTCAAGGGGGCCGAACTCACCCTCAACCGCTGTTCAGTGACGATTCTCAACCCGGCCTCGCGGCCCTTCTCTTTGGTGCGGGTCGATGACTCGCCGGATGCGCTGACGAACCGATCGTCTCAGGTGCGGCTGGAGCAAACCCTCGTCCGGATCGCTTCCCCCACTGCGATCGACCTCAACGGCCCGGCTGAGATCGCCGTCGTTCGTTCCGTAATCTTCTCCGCGGGTGAGTCAGTCATCTCGCAAAGAGCATCAACGGCTCGGGGGGATCGTCGGGTCTACTTTTACCGCAGCGTGGTCGCGACGCGAGGCTCGGCCGTCGAACTTCCCGGGACGCGGGGGCCGCTCTCCTCGGTTCGAGCCCTCGGTACGACCTTCGCTAAGGTTGCGGGTGTCGACGATGCGGGGCTGGTTCGGTTTCGAGGGGACATCATAGGATCGGTCGCGACCTACCTCGATTGGTCGGGCCACGACAATTCCTACGTCGGCTGGTCAGCCTGGTCGACGGCCTCGCCCCGGAATACGCCGGTCGTGACAGGTCTCGCCGCCACCCAGGCGGGATGGCCGGGCAGCGATCGCGACAGTCACGAATCGAAGCGTGGCTGGCCCGCGACCGTTCTCGAGGACGACGCGAATCTCGAAACGATCAAAGGTTGGGCCGATAATCGCGCATCGACTCTGACAAGAATCGTATCTCCGTCTCCCAGCCTGCTCGACGCGACCGTCCGATCGTTCCGTATCCAATCACTGCCGACGATGTCGGGCCGCAGCTCTAACAACGGCATATTGAGCGCGACAGTTGCTCAGTCAAATGACCGGCTGGCGGGAGTACCGTTTCAAGCGGGAGTGAATGCGAGTCGCCCGAACATGCAATCCAAGGGTGCGCCCGGTGTCGCCAAATCAATCGTCCCCTCGGCAACATCCGCTCCGTCGATTTCTGCCGCGTCAGATCTAAAGAATGGTGAATTGACTTTCAGCGTCGACGACCCCGCCTGGAGGGGAGATCTGGGCCTGTTTCTGGCTCGAAAGATATCGCCCGGTTCGCCGAAAGTCCGGGTCAAGGTGGTCGGAGGAGGGGAATGGTCGATGAGCCCGGTGAGGCTTCCCGACGGAGCCTCTGTCGAGATCGAGTCGGTCTCCTCGTCGGGCCAGGAGCCATCATGGACTGTCGCTCAGGGGAGTTCCGCGCCGGCCCTCATCGAACTTGTGAAGGGTGAGTTGATCCTCAAAGGAATTCATCTCTCGTGGTCCGCATCGGCGAAAGTCCCGCATCTCATCCGTGTCGAGGACGGTCAGCTCTCGATCTTTCATTCACTCCTCCGGACAGGGGACGGCACGATGCCAGCCGGTTCGAGTCTGGTCCTGCTCCGCTCACCGGGCACTTGTCCGCTCTCGATGGCGTCCGTTGCCTCAGCCATCTCGAATAATCGACCGTTCATTGTGATCGCCGATTCATTCCTTGCGTCATCTGGAGGCGAAGCGATCAGGGCCGAGCTCGGGAGGGGGGTCGTGAGCGTTGTGAACTCGGCAATCCTGAGCGAGGCCGAGGGGAGTGCGATCGGGCTCTATCCGCAAAAGGTCGCGAGGAGTCGATTCGAGACCGATCTCGTCCTTGATCACTGCTCGATCGCCGGAGAACGGAGTCTGGTCCAGATCGGTGATTGGCCCGGATCGGGCCCGGGCCCCGATCGACCGTGGCTCGTCTCGACCAAAAATTCCGCCTTCATCGAGATCCCCCAGCGAGTCCGACGCGAATCGGTGCTACTTCGAGCCCGAGGCGACGGCCTTTCGCATGGCGCACTCTTCTGGCAAGCGAACGGCGACGGCTACGACCTCTCGCATTTCACGACACCCGGCGACAATCTCCTCTCCTCGAACCGGAGGAGGCCGGATGTCAAATCTCAGTGGATTGACTTCTGGGGGGCAAACCACATCGTCAACGTCGTGGGTCCGTCTGCAAGAAGGACAGACCCTGGACTGACTCTCACTGCGAGGGACCGGCTCCGCCCCGGTACTGTCACCCTCGATGGTCTTAAGCTCGACGCGAAAACTCACTCCGATCTGGGAGCAGTCCTCGGCTCGCTACCAAGACGACCTATCCGTGTGGGGTCGCAGACGCGATTCTAAGGGCTGATCGAGAGCGGCAATGTTGAATATCCGCGAATTCTGCGTGCATTGTCAAAACAAGGCGCGGCCGCAATAATTCTAGTTGTGGAGAGGTTGTGCGAGACAGGAGGGCCCTTCCGATGATGCGTCGTTCATCTCGCGGGTGGTTGACCACTCGGTGGGGCCTCGTCATTCTCCTTGTCCTCGCAGCCGGTTCTGCGACCGAAGCGGCCGAAGGACATGGAGTGGGGAAGGTTCACGACCATCAAGATCATCAAGGCGGCCAATGTCCCGTTGGGTTCGGGTTTGGATTCGTCTCGTTTCAGTACACCCCGAATTTCGTCTTTTTCAACTCAGGATCGGGCTTCGTCGGTCCTCCGCCGCAAATCCCGATCGTCGCCGGTCCCGTTGGTGGAGGGCTGATGCTCCCTCAGCCCCAGATTCCCAACCAGGGGTGGCCGCAGGCGCTCCCCCAAAAGATTCGCCCCGAACCAGCCAAATCGGATGGCCTCGTCACGATCGGCGACCGGCTCTTCCGTGCAGGAAACTATCGACGGGCCGAGGATCGTTACGAGCAAGCCCGCCGGGCGAATCCCAACTCCGCGACCCCGGTCGTGCGACTGGCCCAGCTTGCCCTGGTGCGAGGCTTCTACAAGGAAGCAGCGGAGCAGTTTCGCGCCGCGATGGTCGCGGAACCGGGTTGGCATGTGAACGCCCCCGATATCCAAGCTCTCTACGCTGAGCCGGCAGACTTCGCGAGAGTCATTTCCAAATTGGAGTCCCACCTCCAAGCTTCCCCCGGCGATCGGGACGCGTGGCTCGTGCTTGGTGCGCAACTCTATCTCTCGGGAAAGACTCGACAGGCGGGTGACGTCTTCAAGCGGTTGCACGATCGCAAGCCCGACCAGGTCCTCGCATCGTTTCTTGACGCCACGACCCTCGACCCTCCGCCCAAGCCGCAATAACACCGTTGAGCCATCAATGCCCGCGCCCATTCGATACTACGCTGCCGCATGTCAGACCGATCTTCCGTGTCCACGAAGCCGTGACGAGATCCCTGGACGTGTCAGCAAATTGCTCGAAATGATCGACCATGCGGTGGTCGGCTATGAGCCGTTTTTCGACGTCAAGCTCGTCGTCTTCCCGGAATTCGCTCATGTCGCGCCGATCTACGAGACCGTCGCCGAACTCGCCGACAAGCTCGCCGTGGCGATCCCCAACGAGCACATCGACCGCTATGCCTTGAAGGCCAAGCAGCGGGGTGTCTATATTCAAACTGGAACGTTCCTCGAAACCGATGCCAAGTATCCGGGCGCGGTCTTCAACACGACCTGCCTGATCGGGCCCGACGGTCTCCTCTCCCGATACCGGAAGGTGAATCCCTGGCTGCCATGGGAAGTGCACGCCAGCCCGCATGACATTCCGGGCTATGACGAGCCGATGTTCCCGGTCGTGGAGACCGAGATCGGCTGCCTCGGAGCGGCGATCTGTTATGACTGGCTGTTTCCTGAAGCCCTCCGAGCACTAGCGCTCGGCGGGGCAGAAGTTCTGATCCGCGTCTCCGCATACATGGACCCGTGGGGGGCAATGCCACCGCTCGATTGGTGGACGTTGTTCAACAGGGCGCGGGCGGTCGAGAACTTTGCTTACGTTGTCGCAGCGAACCAGGGGGCCAGTGGCGCCAACTATCCGCAGTTCTCGTGGCCGGGCGGGAGCATGGTCGTCGACTTCGACGGCCGCATCCTCTCGCAGGCCGACCCCGGGCCGGGGGAGAAGATTGTCGTCGGTCCGATCGACATCTCCGCCCTCCGCGCCGAGCGGTCGAGACGCCGAGGGCATGACTTCCTTGGCCACATCCGCAGCGAAGCCTATACTGATCTCTACGCTCGTCCCATCTATCGCCCGCCCGGGCGAGCGTGATCCATTCGTTTTATTCATCTTTCATCCATCTCGTTCGTTCGGACTGATGTCGCTTCGCGCGTCGGCCCGGCCATCATTCTTAGGAGCGGCCTTCATGGCACGCCGACTCGCGTTCGTCCTGTTGCTTCTCACCGGTTGCGGTGGCACCAAGGTCGAGGTTTCCAACCCCGTCCCTGAAAAGGCCAAGGCCGCTCCGATCGTCCTCAAAGACGAGATCCCGTCGGACCAGTTAAGCGCCGTCCTTTCAGCGAACCGACTCGGGATCGGTTATCTCGAACAGTTCAAGTATGCGGATGCCGCCGAGCAGTTTCGTATCGTTCGTAAGCTCGCGCCCGGATGGTTCGCCGGGTCGATCAATCTCTCGATCGCCCTCCTGAACGACTCGGGGGCGAAAGCCGAGGATCAGAAGAAGGGGGGTGCCGAGGCGTCGGCCTTCTCGTCCAATTTTCAGGAGGCGTCGTCCCTGCTTGACGACGTGATCAAGCGCGATCCCAAGAACCTCTACGCCCATTATTCTCGCGGGATCATCCTCCAGTTCCTCATGGCCGACCCCGAGCACCCCGAGAATCTCGTCCGTGCTCACGACGATTTCCAGACCGTCGTTGATGGCGATCCGAGCGACGGTCACGCCTGGTTCAAGCTCGCCGAAACCCTCTACAATCCCGCCGGCAAAGACAGTCCCGATGGTCCTCGCCTCGCGGGTCCGGAAGGTCTGCCGAAGAAGATCGAGTACCTCAACAAGGCTCTCGAACACAACCCGTATCTCGTGTCGGCCCTCCATCAGCTCCACCTGTCTTACGGGCAGAAAGGCGAGAGGGAGACCCAACGCGAGTTGATTAATAAGTGGCAGAAGCTCAATCCGAAATCCAACGCCGCAGCGCCGGGCGAGATGATCGCCAACTTCTATGGCGATATGGGCCGCTATGCCCGCGCCATTGATCCCATTCCCAGCGGCAACGCGCCGGGGACGGAGCCTATCCCCCCTCGCTTCGATCTGCCGAAGCCTCTGACAATCACTTTGCCCGAGGGCCATCGATGGGCCAAGGCATCCGACTTCGTGGGCAAGCTCGCCGTTGTCGGTCGGGCACGCGACCGTTTCGGCGCGACGGTCTCCGCCTTCGATGCCGACGGCGACGGCAAGCTCGACCTCTTTCTGGCGGCCGCCATCGTCGGACCGAAGGGCGTCCGGGATGCGCTCCTGATCAACAAGGGTGAAGGACGATTCGAGGATGCGACCGAAGCTCTTGGCATTCCCATCGACCGCGTGAGCCTGGGCGTCGCGGCGTCGGACTTCGACGCCGATCGTCGGGTTGACCTCTTCCTTACCGGGGTCGGTGACAACCGCCTGCTGAGGAACGTCGGCAAATCAGGGTTTCAAGATGTGACGAAGGCTGCGGGAATCACCGCCTCGAAATCGGTCAGCCTCACCGCCCGATGGATGGACCTCGACCAGGACGGCGATCTCGATCTCTATGTGGTCAACTATACGAGCGTCGAGAACGCCGAAACTGCGTTCACGAGCAAGACTCCGTTGGGAGCCCTCAACTCGGCCTATCGCAACGACGGCCGACCGCCGAGCGTCCCCAACCGCCCGGCCGACAACTGGGCCCCCCTCGCGGCGGCGGGCGACACGCCGGCGAAGGACGGGCTGTCGATCGTCTTCTCGGCGTGGGGTCAAGCAACGCCGCTCGATGGTGGACTGACGCCCCATTCCGGGATCGCCATCCTCGATATCGACGATGACCGCGATGTGGATATCGTTCTCTCGTCCGACGGCAAGGTACCGACCGCGTTGCTGAATGATCGTCTCGGCACCTTTCGGACAGTGCCCATCAGCGATCTCGGCAAGGGCTCTATCAACGGCCTGCTCGCGTCTGACCTCGACAAGGACGGAAAGGTCGACCTGGTCGCGATCACCGACGGCGGGAATGTCGCCGCCTGGCGAAACATGACCCGGCGATCGGCCGAAGGCGCGAAGCTCGCTTTCGTCAACTTCCCCTGCGATGCCCGGTCATGGCGTTCTGCCCTCGCCATCGACCTCGACCTCGATACGTGGCCCGATCTCGTCGGCCTCCCCTCGGGTTCGGGTGTCACCAGATTGGCCTGGGCACGCAACCTGGCGACGAAGCTCAGCCCGAGCGATCTCGTCATCGCACCCGATGGCGATCGATCGACCGTCGGGCTTGCTCTGGCCAACATCGTCGGCGACGCCTTGCCTGACCTCCTGACGATCCGTGATGGAGAAGCCCCGCGCTTCGCCAAGAACCTCGGAAACGGTCGCCACTGGGTGGCCTTCGACCTGGCCGGTCGCTGGAAGACGAGCCATGACCATATGCGGACCAACTCCGAAGGGCTCGGCACCCGAATGACCCTCGAAGGGGAGGGGCTCGACGTCGAATACAGCCATACGAGTCCGTCGACCGCCCTCGGCCAGTCGGCCATGCCGATCGTGCTCGGGCTCGGGGCCTCGAAGGAGATTACCCTCTTGCATCTCCGCTGGCCCGATGGCGTGCTCCAGTGCGAGTTGAACCTCCCGGTCGATACCACCCACGCGATCGCCGAGAACAACCGCAAGGAGGGCAGTTGCCCCGTACTTTTCACGTGGAACGGTGAGCAGTTCGTCTGTCTGGGCGACTTCCTGGGCGGAGGCGGGCTCGGCTATCTCGTCGCCCCCGGCGTCTACGGCCAGCCCGACCGTGACGAGTCGGTCGCGATCGCGCCCGACCAGCTCAAAGCCGTCGACGGCGTTTTCCGCCTCTCCGTGACGGAGCCTATGGACGAGATCGCCTATCTCGACCGGTTGATCCTTGAGGCAATCGACCACCCGCCCGGCGTGCGTTCCACCCCCGACGAACGCTTCGCCCCCGAGGGTCCGCGACCCACCGGCAAGTCGGTCGTCTGGACCCGCACCGTCGAGCCGATTAAAGCGACCGATCAACACGGGAGCGATATCACTGACGTTCTCAAGCGGTGGGATCGCGTGACCGTCGATGGGTTCCGCCGGCTGCGCGGATGGATCGGATATGCGGAAGAGCATACGATCATCCTCGATTTCGGCGATCGCCTCTCCCGATTCGCTCCGAAGGATCGCCTGGTGCTCTGCCTCGCTGGCTGGGTCGAATATCCCTACTCGCAGACGAATTATGCCGCCGCGACCTCAGGGGTGGCCCTCAAGCCTCCCATCCTCGAGCGCCGCAACGCGGAAGGGCAATGGGAGGTGATCGACCCCTATCCTGGCTATCCCGCCGGCCTTCCCAGGATGATGACAGTTGACTTGACCGGCAAGGTCGGCGGTCCCCAATGCGCACTCCGTATTCGCACGAATATGGAATGTTACTGGGACCAGGCCTTCGTGGCGATCCGGGACGATTCGTCTCGGATCAGGTCGACATCCCTCTCAGTCACCCACGCCGACCTCAGATATCGCGGTTATATGCGAGAGGTTTCACCCGACGGCCGCCAGCCATTACTCTATGACTATGACTCCATCGATCCCGCGCCGCTCGCGCGACTCGCCGGCAACATGACTCGCTATGGGGATGTTGCCAAACTGCTCCGCGACGACGACGACCAGCTCTGTCTCGTCGGGCCGGGCGACGAAGTGCGGTTGGAGTTTGATGCCAGGTCACTTCCCAAGTTGCCCGAGGGGTGGACGCGAAGCTATATCCTGCAATCGGTCGGGTATTGCAAGGATGTCGACCCGTTCACAGCAACGAGCGACCATGTCGGCCCGCTCCCGTGGAAGGGGATGCCTGCGTTCCCCTTCAAGAACGGGGAGACCAGGCCGAGCGATCCCGCGTATGACGCCTATCTCCGCGAGTACCAGACGCGGGCGGCTGCGACTCGATAGTTCCACCAAGATCGATCGTCCGCAGATAAATGCACACTCAGGTGTCATTCAATAACCTGCGTCTGTCTGCGGACGGTCGAACTTAATGCGGCTTCGGAGGCTCCGGCGGGTGGTCACGCAGTTCGACCCACTGCGGCATCTTCGCCTTCAAATCGCGGGCCGTGGCTTCGGGAAGCTTCTTGTCTGCGTGGGGCGTGAGGTCGTGGAGCCGGATTGCCTGCTCCGCCTCAGCCACGGCATCGGCGTACATGCTCAGGTCGGCACTTGCCAGAGCGAGTTGGGCGCGGAGGGCCGCGCTCGTCGGGTGCAGCCGCGCTAGCCAGCGCGCGGCGCGGACGATCTTGCTCTTGAGCGAGAGCAGGTCGCGGGCAGTCGGATTGTCGATCGTCCGGAGGAGTTGACGGGCGTACTCGATCTGGAGCCTTCGCACGCCGAGCGAGTACTCGTCGCGCCAGGGACGTTCACGCGCCAGGTCAAGGGTGAGGAAGATCCGCTCCCAGACTTCGCTCCGGCCTCTCGCCTCGGGACTGCGCCAGTAGCGATATTCGAGTTCGGCAAGGTCGAGCAGGGGGCGGACATTGGCCCTGTCGGCCTCGATCGCGGCGTTGAAGTCGGTTCGTGCGATCTCGTACGCGGGGGTGCTGAGACTCATCAATGACTCACCATGAGTCCGAAGACCCTCCGAGCGCCAGAACGGTCCGATCGCGCCCACGAACGCCCCGACGACCGCCGCCCAGACCGCCGCCGATGACGCCTGCGCGATGAGGCCCCGTCGCTCGCGGAGTTGGCCGGCGGGCAGGTCGTCGCGGAGGTTGAGGCCGAGTGCGAGCAAGGTCCAGAGCGGCAGGGCGACCGCCGGCATGCTGATTCCCCCCGCCGCGAGCAGGTTGATCGCGATCGCCAGCACGCCCACCCCCGCGCCCCAGGCCGGCAGGGGACGACGCCTCCAGAGCAGGATGCCCAGCGCGGCGGCGGCGATCCAGGCGACACCGAGGATGAACCAACGGTTGAGCAGGTCTTGCTGCTGATCAAACGGATCAAGCTTGCCGAACGCGATGACCGCGTGCCAGCCCGATGCGCCGCAAGCGATTAGCCAGGCCGAGGTCCTCGGCGGGTCGTCGAGCTTGGGTTTCGACCGCTCGGAAGCAGAAGAGAACTCAGGATCGTCCCCAACTGTCCGGGGCCGGCGAAAGACCTCCCACAAGCCGAGGCCGAGGGTCGCAAGCAGCAAGATCGCCGCCGGAAGCCCCGCGGCGCACCAAACGTCGAGGATCATGTTGTGAGGATCGTTGATCTCTTCGCTCGCCTGCGGCAGCTTATGTCGCAAGTATGGACCGGCGAAATTGCCCGGCCCGAGGCCCCGCCAGAACGCCCTCGACTCGGGCCACGCGACCTTCTCCTCCTCGCCGACCTGGATCGGGCCCGCCGCTTTCGGCTCGTTGAGGATGGGGGCGTTCGTGAGGATTCCCCAAGATCCTTGCCAGTATTCCAGGCGATACCGGAGCGACTTCGTCGATTCGGTGAGGACTTGTCTGTCGAGCTGGCCAAGCGAGGCGAGCGTCGCGACCAGCCCCACCAAGACGACTCCCTCCACCGCGCCTGCGATCGCGATCGCGCGTTTCGAAAGCTTGCCCCACGAGCGCAGGCCGATCACGAGCGAGGCTACGACGAGCCCGACCCACGCGCTTCGGCTCTTGGTCAGAAGGAGGCAGAGGATCGCAATGGATGCGGGGATCGCCGCCAGGCCAATCGCGACGAGTCGCGAACCGCGACCAGCGCGTCTCAGGTTGTCTGCGACGACCGCCAGACCGAACGCGAGCGGACCGACGAGAAAGCCCGCGAGCGAGTTCGCGAGCCCGCCGAACGTCGCATAGGGTTCTTTGGATTCGAGAATCCTGTTCCGCATCATCGCCTCGCCGGGCGTACCGGGGGCGACGCCGAGGAGACGCATCGTCGCCTCGGGGTTGGCGCGGACCATCTTCTGGAGCGCGGGGAGTTCGACGAACGCCTGAAACAGGCCATATGCCGCGATCGCGACGGCCGTCGCGACGACGATTCCCGCGAGGCTCGCCGACTCGCCGCGCGTCCTCGGCAGCGTCCGGACGAGCAGATACATCACACCCAGCCCGGCCCACTCCCATGAGAGGTTGATCGCGGCCCGACGGTCTTCTGACCCGCCAGTGCTCAGCCCCACGACGAGGATGAGCAGGAGGAAGGCCCCGTCCGCCCATGACCAGCGATACCGAAATGTCTCGCCGAAGAGGGACGCGATGATCGCAACGGCCGCGACGACAAGAGTGGCGCAGACCCAGGTCAGCCCGGTGCCCGTGGCGGCGTCTTCGCTCGGCCAGTAGGGGCGAATGACAAGCAGGATCGCCGTGAGCCCGAGCGCGGCCCGTCGAAGAAATTCGCCGACCCGCGTGAAGCGCTCGTCCTCGAAGACGCCCGGCTCAGGCCGGACCGGCGTAACCGTCGATGGGGAGGGGTTGCGCGGCTTTCGCCTGGCCATCGTGATGCTCCGACGGTATCGGGGTCGAGGGGCTTGTCGTCCGTCTGGGAGGCGTCGCGACTTCCAGGATCGCCACCACGCCGAGCAGGCACGCGGTCTGGGCCAGCACAACGGCCGTGCCGAAGGCCCAGAGGTAGGGGAGGAGCAAGGCCCCGAGGCCCCCCGCCAGCGTGACGAGGTCGATCGTCATCACCGCCTGGGGTGCCGTCAGCCCACGCTCGACCAGCCGGTGCGAGAAGTGCCGCCGGTCCGCCTGGAATGGGCTCCGGCCCTCGCGAATCCGGATCATGATCACTGAGAACGTGTCGTAAAGCGGCACCGCCATGACCAGGAGTGGCGATAACACGCTGTACGGCGAGAATCCCTCTCCGGGACGCGTAAACGTCCCCGCGACGGTGAGACTTCCCAGCATAAAGCCGATGAAGTTGCTCCCAGCGTCCCCCATGAACAGCCGGGCCGGGGGTCGGTTCCAGACCAGGAAGCCCGCCAGTGCCCCGACCATCACGAGCAAGACCGCCGGCACGAACAGGCTGTGAACCATCACCTGCGCCGAGGCGAAGAGCAGGGCGGCGATCAGCCCGACGCTCGCGGCGAGCCCATCCATGTTGTCGAGGAAGTTAAAGGCATTCGTCAGTCCAACGATCCAGAGCACCGTCAGCGCCCCAGTCAGGATCGGGCTGTTGAACGGCCAGAACAAGGTCATCCGCACCCCGTAGGCAACGAGCGCGGTCGCGAGGCCGCACTGGATGAGCAGGCGAGGCAGCCAGTGAAGGCCGAAGCGGTCGTCAATCAGGCCCATCAGCATGATGACCGTAGCGAGGCCCAGGATCACGAGCAATTCCGGTCCGCGCGACCAGAGCCCGCTCACATGGACGGCCAGTTCCGGCGGGAAGCTCGATCGGAAGATTGCCAGGGCCAGCGCACCGAGACCGAGCATGGCGATCATGGTGAGCCAGATCGCCACGCCGCCGGCCATGGGGGTCGGGGCGAGGTGGGCCTTTCGACCGCCCGGCTTGTCGACCAGCCCGAAGCGCGGGGCGATCTTGCGCGCCAACGAACTCAAGGCTGTGCCGACCCCGAAGGAGAGGAGCGTGAGCCCGACCGCCACGAGCATCCCCGTCACGCCCCACCCCGCTGACTGTCAGACGTGAGCTTGGCCCCACCCGCTCGCTTTGCGGCGTTGAGAGACTTCTTATTGGCGAGCCAGAGGACCGACAAGCCGATCATGACAGCGACGACGACGCCCGTCACGCCGATGACCGCGACCCATTCGATGGGCCGGTCGGGCGGCCAGTTCGGCCTATCCCCCCCACGGAGGACGGAGCCGAGCAGGAACGGGCCGCCGAACGACGTGACCGACATGATCGCGAGCAAGACATAGGCGAGGCGGATCGTCTCTCGGCTCATTGCACCCTCGACGCGGCACGCTTTGCCTTCTTCGCCTCGACTTCGCCCGCGATCCGGGCGAGTTCCGCTTCAAGTTCGCCGACGATCGCCGCGCCGGCACCAGTCGCGGAGAGAAGGCGGGCGGACGGCTCGGTCCGCCACTTCACCTCAATATTGCCGTCTTTGAGCCCGCGCTCGCCGATCACGATCCGATAGGGAATGCCGATCAGGTCGGCATCTTTGAACTTGAAGCCGGGACGCTGGTCGCGGTCATCAATCAGGACGTCGAAGCCCGCTTTCACGAGGGCCGCGCGGATCTCTTCGGCCGTCGCCTGCACAAGCTCATTGGTGAGCGAGAGGGGGACGATCAGGGCCTGATAAGGGGCGATCGGCAGCGGCCAGAGAATGCCGTTGTCATCATGACCGGCCTCGACGGCGGACGCGACGATCCGATTCACACCGATGCCATAGCACCCCATGATGATCGGAACTTCCTGGCCCTTTTCGTCGAGGACGTTCGCACCCATCGCCTTCGAATACTTGGTGCCGAGCTTGAAGACGTGCCCGATCTCGATCCCCTGCGTCATGGAGAGTTGGGAACCGCAACGAGGGCAGAGGTCGCCCGCGCCGGCGTTCCGGAGATCAAGAACGCGTTCGAGGGGGAAGTCGCGGCCGGGGACGACGCCGGTCAGGTGAACGTCGACCTCGTTGCCGCCAACGACGACAGTTGACATTTCAGCGATGGCCGTGTCGATCACAAGCGGGATTTTGATGTCGATCGGCCCGAGGAACCCCATCGGTGCGCCGGTGGCCTTCTGGATGATCGCAGGGTCGGCGGCGACGAGCGTCGAGGCACCGAAGGCGCGGCGGAGTTTGGCCTCATTCGCCTGGTGGTCACCCCGAATGAGCGCGGCGACGGGGTTGCCGTCGGCGACGAAGACGAGCAGCTTGGCCGACGCCGATTCGGCGATCTTGAGGAACTTGCAGACCTCTTCGATCGTCTTGCGGTGCGGGGTCGAGACCGGCTGATAGGGCGGGGCGGAGGCTTCGGGGACGGCCTTGGCCTCACGCTCACCGATCTCAGCCTTCTCGACGTTCGCCGCATAGCCGCATTCGAGGCACTGAATCACCGCATCTTCGCCGGTCGAAGACGGGACCATGAACTCGTGCGAGCTGTCGCCGCCGATCGGGCCGCTCTCGGCCTCGACGATCACGTAAGGGATGCCGCAGCGGTCGAAGATCCGGCAATAGGCCTCGTACATCGCGTCGTAGCTGGCGTTGAGCTGGTCGACGTCGGCGTCGAAGCTGTACGCGTCCTTCATCAGGAACTCGCGGGTCCGCAGGATGCCGAACCGGGGGCGGGGCTCGTCGCGGAACTTGGTCTGG
>JANXSY010000107.1 GCA_025356435.1 Isosphaeraceae bacterium
GAAGTCCTCCTGGCCGATGCATCGCCCCGGATGCCTTTGAAACTACCGCCGCTCTCCGCAACCCAAATTGCCACGCTCGAACGGTGGGTGAAAGAGGGTGCGGTCTTCGACGGAAGCTCAGAAACCGAGACGACTCTCGCCTCGCTCGTCGACCCGCTCAGTAACCTTCCCAAAGTCACTCTCAAAGCGCCGACGTCCGACCCAGTAACAGCGGTGTCGTTCTCGAACGACGGCACGATCCTTGCCGCCGCGATCGGCAAATCGGTCATGGTTTACGACGTCAGATCCGCCAAGGTGACCGCAGCACTCGGCGACCACGCGGGGCCGGTCACGTCCGTCGCGATCCGTCCAGACGGCTCCGCCCTGATCGCCTCGGGCGGCCGAGCGGGGCAGTTCGGGTTCGTCACTGTCTGGGATCTCGCGACGAAATCACGCCGTCATGATGTCCGCGGCCATTCCGACGCGATCTTGTCAGCCTCGCTATCGCCAGACGGTCGCTTGCTCGCGACCGCGAGTTATGATCGTAGCATCAAACTCTGGGACGTTCTCACAGGACGCGAGGTCCGGACTTTTAAAGAGCACACCGACGCTGTTCATGCGGTCGCCTTCAGCCCCGACGGTTTACGAATCGCGTCGGGCGGTGCCGATCGAACCGTCAAGGTCTGGGAGGTTGCGACGGGCAAGAGGATCGTGAGCCTGTCCGACTCGACCGGCGAGGTTTACGCCGTCGCGTTTGGGTCGTCGGGCAACACGGTCTATGCCGGCGGAGTCGACAGGTCGATTCGGGCCTGGAACCTGTCGGGGCAGGGGGGGGCGTTCGTCAAGTCGGTCTTCGCACACGACGCGCCGGTTTTGCGACTCGCCGTTTCGGCTGACGGGACGAAAGTCTTCTCGACGGGTGAAGATAAATCGGTCAAATCATGGGAGATTCCCAGCCTCAAGCCGATTGCCAATCTCGGAGCACAGCCCGACTGGCCGCAAGGAATCGCCATTGACCCCCTAGGGACGAAGCTCGCAGTCGGTCGATATGACGGGTCGCTCGCCCTGATCGATTCGACGAATGGAAAGAGCGTCGTGGTCCTGCGAGACGCCCCGAAGCCCGTGGCGTCAGCACCCGCTGCGAAACCGCAACTCCTGCAGAATCCAAGCCTCAACCCTACCGCCCCTCGCGGAGCCTTGCGAGGTTCAAATCTCCGGGTCGCTCTGACCGGTAATGCGGTCGGTCAAGCTGTCGGCGTTCATTTCGACGATCCAGGGCTGGTCGCCACTCTCGTCGCCCCGGCCAAATTCGATCCGAATCGGATCGATGTTGACCTGACCATTGCGGCGACCGTCTCGACCGGACCGCATCGGTTTACGGTGCAGACGCCCATCGGTCTTCCGCTTGCGACAACTTTCCTCGTCTCCGACTCCCCCGAAGCGACCGAGACCGAGCCCAACGACGATCTCGCCGCGCCGAGGAAGCCCCTTTCGCTTCCCGCGACGTTTGTCGGCACGATCGACCGGCCCGGTGACGTCGATTCGTGGCGATTCGAAGTCAAAGCGGGTCAAGCTTTGGTCTTTCGGACGCTCGCCAAGGGATTCGGCTCGACGCTTGACGCGGTCACGACGCTCATCGATGAATCTGGACGCCCGATCGCCAAAGCCGCGTCAACCCCCACTTCGCCCGACCCCGTGCTCATCGCGACGGCGACGAAAGACGCGATCTGGACTCTCGCGGTTTCAGACGCGCAGTCCGGAGGAGATGGCAATCATGCCTACCGGATCAGTTCCGGCCTGCTGCCTTATGTGACTTCCATTTTCCCGCTCGGCGTCTCGCGTGGAAGTAAGACGAATCTCGTGGTCGAGGGTGCGAACGTCGAGCCGCGTTATGACCTCGTCACGACGACGGAGCCCGCCGGTTCGATCCTTCTGATCCCTCACAGTCCGACTCGATTCGTCGTGGTGGCCGAAGGTATCCAGGCCGTCGAATCCAAAGATATTGAAGCGACACCCGCAGACGCTCTTCCCCTCACTTCACCAGGCGGTGCCTCGGGGAAGATCGAAAACGCTGGTGATATTGACCTCTATCGATTCGAGGCAAAGAAGGGCCAACGAGTGATCGTCGAGATCTTTGGGCGTCGGCTCGGTTCGCCAATCGACCCGGTGGTCGAGGTTTTGGACGCAAGCGGGAAGGCCGTGCCTCGTGCGGTGTTGAGGCCGGTCGAAGAGACGAATATCGCCTTTCGCGATCACGATTCGACGAACCGGGCCATTCGACTCACGAAGTGGGATGAATTAGGGACAGGTGATTATCTCCTCGCCGGTCGCGAATTGCTCCGGATCGCAGCACTCCCCCGCAACCCCGACGACGACGCCATCTTCTGGGGCCTTGGAAATGAGCGATCCAACGCGGCCGAGCGGCTTGCCTACCTCGAAACGACCGTGGAGCATCACCCGCTCGGCCAGCCGGTCTTCAAGGTCGAGATCAATCCGCCTGGGTCGAAATTTCCCGAGGGAGGTCTTGCCCCGATTACTCTCGCATATCGAAATGACGACGGCGGCCCAGGCTTCGGCAAGGATGCACGAGTGACCTTCGACCCCCCGACAGACGGCACCTATCTCGTCCGAGTCGAAGACGTGCGAGGGCTTGGAGGCCCGGATTTCGGTTATCACGTCGTTATCCGCTTTCCACATCCCGACTTCTCGCTCGCTCTCAGCACCGAAAATCCGAACATCCCACGTGGGGGCGCGAGCATCGTCCGCGTGGATCTCACCCGAAAAGACGGTTTTGACGGTGCAGTCGAGGTGTCGACGGAGGGCTTGCCTCCGGGTGTCACGGTTACGCCCGCCCGAATCGAAGCGGGGGCCTACACTGCGGATATCCTTCTGACGGCTGACGAGTCAGCCCCCGCTTTTTCTCCGCCGACCTGGCGGGTCGACGCGCGTTCGGTACCCGACTCGACCGGCGAGGAAGTCGTCCGTCATGACCTCGATCCAGGTGGCCCCTTGGGAGGCCGGATCACTGTCACGCCTGCCGCCGATTTACAGATCTCTGCCCGGCCGTCGCGAGTGCATATTCGGCCCGGTGAACGGGTCGAGATCGCGCTGGACGTTCAACGCGGCCCAGCCTTCGCAGGTCGCGTGCCTATCGACGTCCGCAACCTTCCTTTTGGAGTCCGGGTTCTGAATATCGGCCTGAACGGGGTTCTGGTGACGGAGGCACAGGCGTCTCGCTCTGTTTTCCTCTACGCAGAGCCCTGGGTCAAACCGATGGAAAGACCCATTTTCGCGGTCGGCAAGGTTGAAGCGACGGGAATTTTCTCAAGTTCGCCCCCGATACCGCTCATCGTCGTCCCGATCGATACGGCCGGAGTCCAAAAATAAAGGCCGCAAGCCCAGGGGCTTACGGCCTATCAAGAGCCACCGAATGGAATTGAACCATCAACCCCCGCTTTACGAAAGCGGTGCTCTACCAGTTGAGCTACGGTGGCGGTAGAAGCACAGCTTAGAAAACTAAGGCGACTCTGTCAAGGTTCGTTGAGCGAGCCACGAGAGCGGGACGACGAATCATCTGCTAATGCAATGATTTGTTCACAACAGCTTTAGAGCGAGCGATCTTGGGCTTCGATTCTCTCATCAAAGCGTTGCGATAGACGTCGAGATATCGATCGATATTACGCTCCATCCCGAAATGTTCTTCGGCGACAGCTCGTGTCGACTCGGCAAGGCTTGCGGCAAGCTCGGGATGATCGAGAACGTCGAGAATTCCCTCGGCGATCGATTCAGGTTCAACGGCAGTCAGCCGTCCTGCGCCGGTCGGGCCGAGTAGAGTGGCATAGTCGGCGAAGTCGGTCGTCACAATAGGGCGACCTGCGGCAAGATAGACCGCTAATTTACTCTGGACGGAGAAATTCTCGCGACAAGCGAGCCGCGAGTGAACGAGGACGTCAGCCCGTCGCGTGAGGGAGACAACTTGCTCAGGCGTCTGGCCGGTCAGGACGATGAGCCGATCACCGTGCGGACCCAACTCTCGACGATAGCGGTCGCCCACCTCGGCGGGCCCGCCGACGAGGACGCAGCGAGCATCCGGACGTCGATCGAAGACGCGAGGCAGCGACTCGATCAGGAGCGGCACTCCCTGGTTGGGGTGGAGGATACTCCCAACATACATCACCACTTTGTGTTCGGGAGCGACGCCGGGGATCTGTGCCGGTGCACCCGGCTTGTCGTACTCGGCCAGGTCAATGCCGGGATAGATGATCGAGACGCGGTCGGGATCGACCCCCTTCTCCTCGACCATCACACGCTTGACCCCTTCGCCAAGCACGATGATCGCCGATGCTCGCCGACAGACGGCGCGTTCTAACCTCAGATTCAAGCGAAACGACAGGCCACGACCAATACGATCTCGCTCATATTCTTCACCCAGTAGCGAGTGGAGCTCATAGACGAGAGGCCAGCCAAATCGTCGGCACGCGAAATAGGCCCGGTTGGCACCACCATGATGCTGGGCATGGACGAGATCAAAGGGGAACTCGCGAGCAACCCGCTTTAACCCGGAGATCCATTCGTGCGGGTGGAAGGTGAAGGAAGGAGTTCCCTCGAACTCTTCCCGCAACGGCGAGCCGAACGGCGGTCGGGCCTTGAGGTGAGCCAGGACGACCTCTACCCCCCGGCGCTTCAACGCTCGGAGAATTTTAATCGGCAACATCGCCGTGCCGTCATATTCGCCGGGGACCGGAAAGGACGTGACCATCAAGATGCGCATCGGGCGGCCTCCTGTGCCAAATCAACGCGGAGCGACAGCATAGCCCCGTCAGGGAAGACAGAAAACCCCAATTCGTCAGGTCCCTAGCACCATGTCAAACTTCCACACAAATCAACCAGCATGATTGCCTCAATTCGACACTGTACACGTTCAAGAAATCGCAGCGAATAGGCTTCATTAATGACGTGATGGAGCTTAGCGGCGAAGATGCCATGTTAAATGGGGCGACGTCGAGACAAAGGACTCTCTCTCAATGGGCTGGCAGGCGCAACGAAACGAGAATACGGGCCTGCGTTTCGTTCGAGTGATTTAACCCGATTCGAAGGCGACACTCGTTTCTTTCCACTGCTTATTCCGCGCCGAGCTTGGCTCTGGACAGGGTGGGCGCATGCACCTTATCGTAAGTGGGGTTTCTCGGCGTCCCGTGTGACAAGATGGTCGCCTTGTCAAACTGTTGGTAGGAACGTGTGTGGAGGCGGGGTCGATGACGGCGCGTCGCGTATTGCTCGTGGATGACAGTTCGACCATGAGGCGGATGATTTCCATGCTCTTGGGCGACCAGGGGTATGAGGTCAAGACGGCCGTCGATGGCAACGACGGGCTGGCCAAGGCGCGAGAGCAGCCCGTACCCGAGTTGATCCTCACCGACTTCGAGATGCCCGAACTCGACGGGCCCGGCCTCTGCCGCGCGCTCAAGGCCGACAAGGCACTCGCGACGATTCCCGTGCTGATGCTCACCACTCTCGGCGAGAGCAAGAGTAAGGTCGAGGGGCTCGATGCGGGGGCGGACGACTTTATCCAGAAACCAAAGAGCCCCGGCGATATCGAGGAGCTGTTTGCCAGGATTCGTGCTCACTTTCGTCTCGCTGACATGGGACGCGAGCTGGCCGAGCGGAACCACATGCTCGAAACGGTCCATAAAAAGCTCCACTTCGAGCTCGAACTCGCCCGCAAGGTTCAGCGGGCCTTGATGCCTCGTCCACCTCGGCCGCGCGGCAATCTTCGCGTCGCAGTCAAATACACCCCGGCCAACCAGCTCGGCGGCGACGTCTATGACTTCTACCGTCTGGATGAGAATCGGCTCGGCGTCCTCGTGGCCGACGTCTCTGGCCACGGCGTCAATTCGGCGATGCTCTCGGGCATGGTCAAAGCCCTCGGGGCCGGGCTGTCGATTGCGGTCATGGAACCAGGCGAACTGCTTGCCGGACTCGACATCGCCCTGGAGCAATACTTCCCCGAAGGATACTTCTGCACCGGGTTTTACATCATCGTAGACGAAGAGACAGGCCTGATCCGGTACGCCGGAGTTGGTCATCCCCCTGCAATTGTGATCGGACCCAACGGGTCGAGGCTACTCAACTCGAACCCCGGCCTACTCGGCGTCGGGATGGTCGACGGAACGTCCGGTGATGTCGATCGGCTCGTCCCCGGTGAATCGTTGATCGTCTACACCGACGGACTCCCCGACGCGATGGACCCCGCCGACGTGCTCTTCGGAGAGGAGCGGCTAAAGGTTCTCTTACAGAGCCTTCACGGAGACGACCCCTCGACGATCCTCGATCAAGTCGAGCTGGCCGTGAATAAACATACTTTTCCCGGCTCGGCGGCCGACGACATCAACATGATCGTCATCCAGTATCCGAAAGAGTGAACGGCGGCGGTGCCAACGGTTCGTCACAGGCAAGGTGGGGCGATTATTCCCCGACCCAATTGCCGCGTGGTAGACTGATAGTGTTCAGAAAAGTCTTCCTCCTCCGACGTCCTCTCGGCACGAGCCCGACGGACGGCGACTAACGAGCGCAAGATGAGTGTGGCGGAACCAAGTGGCACGAATCTGGTCCAGATCTCGGGCCCGGTCACGCTCTACGAGTCGAATGAGGTTCGCGAGACCCTGCTCGCCTCTCTGGCCATGGATCACGACGTGATCTTCGACCTGGAGACCTCAGGTCCGTGGGACCTCTCAGGGCTTCAACTTCTCCTCGCGGCCGTGGTGTCGGGGCGGAGGAAAGGCCTGACTGTCCGTTTCGTCCAGGTTCCGAAGATCTGTAGCGAAATCGCTGATCGATCGGGGCTAGGGGATTGGTTGCGTGAGCGATCCGACTCCTTGCTCTAAGCCAATCATCGCGAAGCCGGGTATAGGTCTGAAAGGTGCGGTGCGTCTTCTAACCTGAGAGGGACGCGGGACTAAGATTGCCCATGGGAAAGACGATTCTCCACGCCGATGACAGCCCCTCGATCCGCCGCTGGGTGGCAGAGCAATTGAACGACGCCGAGGTCACGGTTGTCTCGGTCGCCGACGGAGACCTTGCGCTCCAGGCGATTCAAAAAAATGCCTACGACCTCTTGCTCACGGATCTGGAAATGCCCGGTCTCGACGGCCTGGCACTCGCGTCGGCCGTCAGGGAGATCCCCGAATATCGCTTCCTCCCGATCTTGATCCTCTCTTCTCGCAAGCCCGCCGAGGTTGACCCGATTCGTAGGTTGGCCGTGACCGGGTGGATCGTCAAACCCGCCGAGCCCGAGCAACTCCGTCGATGGGTCAGACGTTCGCTCCATCGCTGACAAGCTCTTCCGATATTGGCTTCAACCGGGCAAAATAGGAGAGCCACGAAGAATTTTCGTCGCGCATGAATTGAGTGCATCGATGCCTTCGGTTACTCTTCTTTACCAAGTCTTCTCGAATCTCTCGTAGCGATGCCAGAAAGGGGTGAGGGTTTTGGGTGCGGCCGACGACCGGTTCCTCCAGATGTTCTTTGAGGAAGCGCGTGAGCTTCTCCTCAGCCTGGAAGAAGGGCTGATGGAGCTCGAACGTCGCCAAGGAGACCGCACGCATCTGGACAAGACCTTTCGGGCCGCCCATAGCATCAAAGGCGCCGCCGCGATGGTCGGGCTGGGAGCGTTGGCCGAATTCACGCACGGTATCGAGGCGGTTCTAGATCGAATCAGGTCGGGAACCCTCGCCGTCGACAGCGACGTGATCAGCACGCTCCTCGAAGCCCGCGACCATCTCTCAGTCGCCGTCGAGGCCGAAGCCGCGAATTCGCCACTCCCCGCCCCGGGTGACCTCAATCGTCGGCTCCTTTCGCTTCTAAGAGATGCCTCGCTCCCCGATCCGGTTCCTCCCCCTTCCGCGAGCATCCCCGCAGGATACCCGGCCGCGAAAGTTGAGCGTAAGAAGCCGTCCGGCGAGGCGAAATCGAAGCCGAGGATTCCCAAGTCGAAGAAGACGTCTTCGCCCATGGACATGGCGATCGGCAGCTTTGCCGAGCACGCTTCGGGTGTGGGTTATTACCGGATCACCCTGAAACCTGGCCCCGAAATCCTCAGGCGAGGCGTGAACCCGCTTGGCGTACTTGATGAACTTCGCGAGCTGGGGCCGACCCGCGTCGCGACCGACCCGAACCTCGTGCCGCCGCTCGAAGAGATGGACCCGGAGCGATGCTACCTCGTCTGGACGATCGAGGTTGAGACCGACGCGACTCCCGATCGGCTCGACGACGTCTTCCTCTTTGTAGCCGACGACAGCTCTGTAACGATCGAGAAGCGAACGGCCTCCGGCGTCATCCTCCCTCCGCCCGAGGTGTCGAAACCTGCGCTGGCTGTCAGTAAAGCCGACAAGGTTAAATCTGCTCTGTCAGTTCCTTCTCCGGCGGTCGCGTCGATCGAACCGAGCGGTACGCCCGCCCACTCGGCGGCACCCCCTCCGCCCCCGGTCGCACCTTCAGCGCGACCCTCGGCCGCGGGATCGGGCGGGGCACCTCCCCCCCGGATGTCGACGAGAATCAGGGTCGACGCCGGGCAGCTTGACGACCTCGTCGGTCTCGCGGGGGAGCTTGCGGTTCTCTCTGATAACCTGCAAGGCGTGCGGGAGATCGAGCGCAACCAGCCCTGGATCGTCACCCTCGAAGCACTCGATCGAGTGAGTCGGCTAATCCGCGACACGACGCTCGAATTACGGATGGTCCCGGTCGAGGAACTCTTCTCGCGATTTCCCCGCGTCGTCCGCGACCTCGCCGACCGATTCGGCAAAGAGATCGAGCTTCGAGTTGTTGGGCAAGAGACCCGGCTCGACCGCACGATCGTTGAGCGTCTCTCCGACCCGATGATTCACCTGATCCGCAACGCTGTCGACCACGCCCTTGAAACTCCGGCCGAGCGGGTTGCCGCCGGCAAGCCTCGCGCGGGCCGGATCACGCTTTGGGCAGGTCACGAGGGTGATCGGGTCGCCCTGCGGATTTCCGATGACGGACGTGGTCTCGATCGAGACCGGATCGTCAAGCGGGGAATCGCTAAGGGATTGGTTCCGGTCGGTACATCGGTCGACGACCCGCGTGTCGATACCTTAATCTTCGAACCCGGCTTTTCCACCCGTGACGAGGTGAGCGAACTGTCCGGACGTGGAGTCGGCCTCGACGTAGTCCGAGACGCGGTGCGCGGCCTTCGCGGGAGTCTGGCGGTTGAGAGCCAGCCGGGCAAGGGCACGTCTTTCATCTTCCGGCTACCTCTGACACTTGCGCTGATCGACGGGCTGCTCGTCGAGACAGGCGGAGGCCGATACGTCGTGCCGCTCGCCCAGGTTGAGGAGTGCGTGGCACTCAACGGGACTTCGCCAGCCCTGTCGCGAGGGCGACCATGCGTCTCGATTCGCGGCGAGCTGGTGCCGATGGTCCAACTCCGCGAGCTCTTCCAAGCCGAAGGGCCGAGGCCTGTCCGGCAAGAGCTATTGCTCACCCGCCACGCCGGCCAGCGTGTCGGGGTCGCCGTCGACCGGCTGCTCGGCCGCGTCCAGGCGGTCATCCAAGCGCTCGGCGACGGACTCACCAAGCTCAACCGATTCTCCGGTGCCACCATCCTCGGCGACGGCTCGGTCTCACTGATCCTTGATTTGGCCGCTTTGGTGGCCGAGTCGCGTGCCGCAGACAACCATGCCCACAAACTCCCCGCCGGCGTGACGCCGGAGGTTTATCGATGAACATGAATCTCAGCAGGAAAATGACACTCGCCTTCGTGCTCTTCGGCATCGTGCCGTCGGCGATCCTGGCGTTTGTCACGTCATGGAAGGTCGACAGCCTCAAGGCATGGCGTTCCGGGTCCCTTCAACGGGCTGCGATCTCTGCTGCAAATGGAGTAGAGAAACTCCTCTATAAAAACGGGGATGGGAAGACCACGCCTCAAATCGTCTGGGACGATAAGATTTCCAGGGACGACGTCCTCGTCAGGCTCGAAGGCATCGCGCAAGAATATGAGTTCGCCTCCGCTGAGATCTACTTCGTCGCGTCGAAGAAATCTCAGCAAAACTTCGTATCGTCGGTGGTCATCGCCAAGCGTCCGAGCCGTGAGGGCACGAATAACCTGTCCGACAGAGCCTTGCCGGGATTTCTGTCCAAGTCCATCAAGGACGGGGAGAACTCGATCGCCTCGCCCGTGGCCGCAGCTTGGGACAATAACAGGGGCGTTCGATCGGTCGTCGATGATACCGACAGAACTCACTACCTTGTCGGCTTCGCGCCGATCGAGGCGGTTGATGCCGACGGGCGGCACCCCGCGGTGCTGATCGTGGTGCCGAGGAGCGAAGTGTACGCAGAGATCAACAGTATTCAGTGGATTACGGCATTTCTGTTTGCCATTTTTGCGATCATTACCATCGTCGCCGGTCTCTGGCTCGGAGAGACGTTCGTCTCGCCCTTGAAGCACATCATGGACGTCACGCACTCGCTCCAGGACGGCCACCTCGATCACAAGACCAACATTAATCGGACCGACGAACTCGGCAAACTCGGCGAGCAGGTGAATTCGGTCATCACGAAGCTCGGCGATGTGGTGGGCCAGATTCGGGTCGCAACCGGTTCGGTCTCTACCGCGAGCCAGCAACTCAACGCTAGCGCACAAGGCCTCTCGCAAGGCGCAACAGAGCAGGCCGGGACGCTTCAGGAGATCGCGTCGAGCCTCCAGTCGGTCGACGCATCTGTCGCCCGCAACGCCCAGCATGCCAAGGAGACGGCACGCACCGCCAACCAGGCGAGTTCGCAGGCGGAGAAGGGGGGCGAGGCGGTCCAGGAGACTGTCAGCGCCATGAGGCAGATCGCCCAGAAGATTACGATCGTCGAAGATATTGCGTACCAGACAAACCTGCTCGCCCTCAATGCCGCGATCGAGGCGGCCCGGGCAGGGACACAGGGTAAGGGCTTCGCTGTGGTCGCGGGCGAAGTACGTAAGCTCGCCGAGCGGAGCCAGGCTGCGGCGCAACAGATCGGCGAACTCGCGAAGTCGAGCGTCGACGTGGCCGAGAACGCCGGCCAACTCCTCGAACGCATCGTACCGATGATCCGCGACACATCGAGCCTGGTCCAGGAGATCGCCGCAGCCTCCCAGGAGCAGATGGCGGCGATCCGAGAGATCAACGTCGGCGTCAGTCAGCTCGACGAGGTCGTGCAGCAAAACGCGGCGGCGAGCCACGAACTTGCAGCCACGTCGGGCGACCTGGCGTCGCAGTCGGCGACTCTCCAGGAGCTTGTCGGATTCTTCCAGTTCAGTGGAAACGACCAACGCCGGGCGATCGAGCGTCACGTTCCGTCCACTCCCAACCTTCCCCCCATATCGCGTGCCCGGAGGCTACCGCCGCCACCCCGGCCGATGAGTCAAGGTCCGGAAGAGATGCCTGGACCGACTCGCGGCGGTGGGAACCGATCCAACTCCTCCGGCTCCAATCACGGCGGCGCGCCGCCGAGTGGTCACGGAGGGAATCATGGCCATGGCGGCGCGGGTCAGCATGGGGGCGGGATCGTCGTGAATCTCGACGGCGACGACGACTTCGAGCGGTTCAACTGAGCCGGCGTGATCCGGAGTCGCCAATTCGAGGGGGCGGGGATGATCGAACTTCCGAACGAGACCGAGCAGGAAACCGAGCGCACGCAGTCCTACGTCATTTTCCAACTGGGGGGTGAAGGATATGCTCTGGAAGTGTCGCGTGTGCAGGAGGTGATCGACCTGGGACATCTAACCCAGGTGCCGGGCGGTCCGAAATGGCTGAGGGGAGTTATCAACCTCCGAGGTCATGTCGTGCCGGTCTGGGACCTTCGCATCCCGTTTGAGCTCGTGGTTGACCCGAAACCAAGTCGGGCCCCTTGCGTGTTGATGGTTGAGACGCAGGTCGCGAGCGACGTCCGGGTTAATGGTCTACTTGTCGATCGGGTCTCGGATGTGCTGGATTTCACCCCCGAGGACGTGCAAGCCGCTCCGCCACTGGGTCTGGGAAAAGCATCTCCGTTCGTGCGCGGGCTGATCCGTCACCAGGAAGGGTTCTTGCTCGTACTGGACGTTGATCGCGTTTTTACCGCCTTGGGAAGCACGCTGACGGGGGGGGGGATCTGACGTGCCGCCTTCCGACTTGCTCACTCCCGTGTCGTCATCCTCGCCCGAGCCCGAGCCGTGGTCGGAGTTCGACTTCTCACCGATCGTGCAGTTTCTCCGCAACCAGATCGGCATCTCGCTCGAACCGCACCGAATGGGCCTTTTGCAGGCCCGGCTCAGGTCGCGACTCCAGGCGAGGGCCTATCCAAGCTTCACCCGATTCTACGAGCGAGTCCTCAAGGCCGACCCTACCGGCCCGGGGATGCAGCTCCTTATCGATCTGAGCACGGTCAACCACACCGCATTCTTCCGGGAACCGGGCCACTTCACATTCATGGCCGAGCAGCTCGCCCCGTTCTTCAAAGACCTCTCCTCAGGCCCGGTGCGGATCTGGTCGGCTGGATGCTCGACGGGACAAGAGCCCTATTCGATGGCGATGGTGCTGGCCGAAACCATCCTGAATTTGTCTCCGCTGAGAGTCGAGATCTGGGCGACCGACCTTTCACTCGAAGTCGTCAAGGCGGCCGCGAGGGCAATCTATGTCACTCGCGACGTCGCCGGCGTCTCGCCCGCGCGGCTCCGTCGGTTCTTTCTGCGGGGCCGAGGCCCGCGTGACGGCTCGTTCCGCGTTGTCCCCGAGGTCCGCGACACCGTCAAGTTCCGCCATCTCGACCTTCGGAACGCCAACTGGCCCCTTCCGAATGATTTTCATGTGATCTTTTGCCGGAACGTCTCGATCTACTTCGCCGAAGAGGAGCGGATGAATCTGCTCAATCGACTCGCAACCTATCTGCGAGAGGGCGGGTGGTTGGCGATGGGGAACGGCGAGATCCTCCCTGGCGTGCCGAATTCCTTGCGAAAGATCGCCCCATCGATCTACCGGAAGGAGTCGTAAGAGCGATGGCTATCGTACGAGGGGCGTCCACGTTTGGCGCACAACAGATCGAGGTGCTGATCGTCGACGACAGCGCGGTCGTCCGCCAGCGTCTCAAGTCGATCATCGAGGCCGATGACCGATTCCGCGTGTCGGTCGCTGCTGACCCCTACGAGGCGGTGGCAATGCTCGGCAAGAGCGTCCCCGGCGTGATCGTCCTCGATGTCGAGATGCCCCGCATGGACGGGCTCACCTTCTTGAAGAAGCTGATGAGCCAGCATCCCCTGCCGGTCGTGCTCTGCACAAGCATCGCCGATCGAGCCCTCTCGGCCCTCGAAATGGGGGCCCTCGAAGTCATCCCCAAGCCTGACTGGCGTGATCCCGCCCGGATGGCGAGCTGGGCCGGTGACTTCATGGAAAGCGTCCGCAACGCTGCCGGGGCCGGGAAGCAGCAGACACTCGAAGAAAAGCCGAATGCCGTCGCCGCCGCGAACCCCGCCGATTCAATCTTGCCGCACCGTCCCTTCATTGATCGCGGCAGCCCGAATGTGCCGATCATCGCCATCGGGATCAGTACCGGCGGAGTCCAGACGATGCCGGTCTTGCTCCGGGGCCTCTCGAAGGATTCGCCGGGCATCGTGATCGTCCAGCACATGCCCCCGGATTTCATCCCCGCTTACGCAGCTCGGTTGAACAGCGATCCGCTGATCCACGTCGAGGTTGCCGTCGCCAAACATCTTGAACCGATCAGGCCTGGCCGTGCCCTGGTCATCCCCGGCGAGATCCACGGGCTCGTCCGGCGCACCGGGATCGGCTACCGCATTGAGCTTGTCGAAGGGCCAAAGGTCAACCGCTTCAAGCCGAGCGTCGACGTCCTCTTCCGCTCGACCGCCCAGGCGGCCGGCCCGCTTGCGGCGGGAATCATCTGCACCGGCATGGGAGACGACGGCGCTCGCGGGCTGTTCGAGATGAGGCAGGCAGGCTCGATGACGGTCGCGCAAGACAAAGGTTCATGTGTTGTTTTCGGCATGCCACGCGAGGCTATCAGCCGAGGTGGGGCACAGTTCGTCCATCCTCTCGACCGGATCGCCCCGTCAGTCATGGCATGGGTTGCAGGAGCCGATTCGGGAAGTCGGGGCTGAACCGGGACACAAGTGGAACAAGAATCCGGCGTCGGCAAGGCGGAACGCAGATTGAGGGGGTGGCAGCCGTTCCCCCCTTTCGATCCGCCTTCCGCCCTCCCGAAGCTCTCTCAATACGAGTCGGAGCTGATGACTTCGCCGCCGCTGATCGTGTTCAACGCTTGCCAGATTGTCACGTTCACTGAATTCTTGATGAACTTGACCGAACCATCGCCATAGACGAGGTTGATCCCGCCGGGGTGGCGGCTACGCGCGCCCGAGAAAGCGTCATTATCACTCGCCCCTGGTGTACATGGCAGGCCGAGGACGGGCTCCGGAGTGCAAAACAGGGTCGGGGCGTTGTTAATATAGTCGCCGCCGTTTTGCGCATTCAAGAAGTCTTGAAACGCATTGGGCGTAAACCGCGACATGAACGAGCCACCGCCCGGGATGCTCGACCACATCAGGCCTCGGACGTCGTACTGTGCGCCCTGAAGAACCTCGCCGACGAGGACGGTATTGCTCGTGCCGTCGGTAATCGAGGCCAGGTTAATATTCATCCGATGACCGAAAGCCGACTGACGGTATGTGGCTGTCTGCGTCCCGCGAAAGCCCTGGCCCCAGCCGGTGTTGCCCCAGCTCACGGCGTAGTTTCCCTTAGTCACGGGAAACGATGAGAGGACCGGACCGCCGTAGTTCGGGTTAATGTTAAAAGTAATAGACCGATCGCTCGGGCACTGGAAAGTTGAGAGTTTCGTCGCCGTCACCGTGGAGTTGGCGATGAATCCGCCCACGTTGCCCGTCGAACTCGGCCCTTCAGCTCCGAGCGAAAAGTTATAGGCGTTGGCGAGTGTGCCCTGCTCGATCATCGGCAGCATCAGGCAGAACCAGGTCGTGTTCAATTCGCCGGCAAAAATCGTCGGGAAGCCGCTGTTCGACCAGATCCGGCCCGGAGGCAGACCCCCCGACGTATCGTGATAGTTGTGGATCGCGATGCCGAGTTGCTTCAAATTATTAGTGCATTGAATCCGCCTCGCGGCCTCGCGGGCGGCCTGGACGGCAGGCAACAGCAATGCGATCAAGACCGCGATGATCGCGATCACGACCAACAATTCGATCAGGGTGAATCCTCGGCTTCGACGCATTTTTGTGTTCCTCTCCTTGATTCCGCGAGGCGGAAGAGATGAAGATCAAAATGCTCCGGCGCGTGGCGTACCTCTTGCGCAAACACCTGTAGTGTCGGAACAAACTCGGTTTCAGTTTAATGACGCTTCACGCCGGAGATGAAAGGGCGTCCTCGCCGCCTGTCGGTTACGCGCCCTTCGTCAGTCACACTATCATGGTGAGGCGTGCGTCGCAAAAGCCAAATTGAAGTTTTCTTGATGTTTCATTTGAACCACATCTCGCCCCCGTCATCGCGGCCGTAAGGCGTCCGCGATCAACTGGATTGGATGTTTTGCGATCAGACCGGCCAACCCATGAATCTGGCTCCGGCATGAGAAGCCGGGTGCGACGAGCGTAGCCCCGGGATCAGCGCTCGCGGCGGGCAGAAGGACCCGGTTCGCCAGCGCGACGCTCACGTCGTAATGCCCGAGTTCGTAGCCAAACGACCCCGCCATCCCGCAGCAGCCCGAGTCGAGTTCCTTGATCTCGATCTCAGGAAGCCGCTTCAAGGCCGCCATCGTGCCGGCCGTGCCGACGAGGGCTTTCTGCTGGCAGTGCCCGTGCAACAAGACCCGTCCCGGACGCGGTCCGACCGGCAACTCGGGTACGAGGTCGAGGTCGGCGATGAAGTCTTCAACGAGGCGGGAGACGGAGGCGACGAGATCGGCGTCGGGACCGAGTCGGAAGTCGCGATATTCGTCGACGAGCGTGAGCAGACAACTCGGCTCAACGCCCAGTATCGGCGTCCCCGCACGAGCATGACCGACAAGCCGCGCAACATTTTCTCTCGCCAGCGATATCCCGAGCGGTAGCAGGCCCTTCGAGATCGCCGGCCGTCCGCAGCAGGTCAGACCGGCGAGTTCGACGCGATAGCCCGAGGCTTCGAGCACCTGAACTGCAGCTTGTCCGATCTCTGGATTGTTATATGTGGTGAAGCAGTCGTCGAGCAGAACGACGGTCCCACGTCGTCCCGCTCGATCATCGACGGAGTGACGTCGGAACCATCGCCGGAAGTTAGCCGCGTCGAATTCCGGGAGCGTCCGACGGCGATCGATCCCCGCCAGTTTTTCAAGAGCCCACTTGAAGCCGGGCTGGCGAAGCGTCCAGTTTGCGAGCGGGGCGGTTGCCGATCCGATTGCATTCAGCCGATAGATATGGCCCATCAACAGCGAACCGAGCGGGATCGCCTTGCCGCGATACTGCTGGTGCAGCACCTCGGCCTTGAGCTTCGCCATGTCGACGTTGGAGGGGCACTCGGTCTTGCATGCCTTGCACTGGAGGCAGAGGTCAAGGGCGTCGCGGAGGGTCGGATTGTCGAACGAATTTCCGCCGGGAAGCGCACCCGACATGACGAGTCGAAGGGCATTGGCCCGGCCTCGCGTCGAGTGCTCCTCGTCACGCGTGATCATGTAACTGGGACACATCGTCCCGGTGTCGACCTTCCGGCAGGCCCCGACCCCCGAGCACATCTCCGCCGCTCGGGCGAATCCCCCCTGGGCCGAGAAGTCGAAGGCCGTCGGTTCGGGCTCCTCGGCATGATAGGCGGGGCTGAGTCGGAAGTCGTTCGCAATGTCGTTCGAGGCGACGACTTTGCCCGGGTTCATCCTGTTCGACGGGTCGAAAGCCGTCTTGATCTCCTCGAATGCCCCATAAACCTCGTCACCGAACAACTTCCTGTTCCACAGGCTCCGCGCCAGGCCGTCGCCATGCTCTCCGCTCATCGCGCCGCCGAACTCGACGACGAGGTCGGACACCTCCCTCGCGATCTCGCGGAGGGCTTCGACACCTCCTTGAGTCTTCACATTCAAGACCGGGCGGATGTGAAGGCACCCGACGTCGGCGTGGCCGTAGCAAGCCCCCTGGGTTCCGTGCCTGTCCAGGATCTTGACGAAGCGGTCGTAGAATGCCGGAAGCTTCTCGGGCGAGACGGCGGTATCCTCGACGAACGCCACCGGCTTGGCGTCGCCGACCATCCCCATTAGGAGCGAAAGCCCTGCCTTGCGGACCTTCCAGAAATCATCCTTGGCCGACGCGGTCAGGCTCTTGCGAACACCGAGTACACCCGGACGCCCCTCGAATCGCGCGGCCAGGTCGGAGGCGCGGTCGGCAAGATCGGCCTCAGTGTCGGCATAGAACTGAGCCGCGAGCACGGCGGCAGGCCGTCCCTGAACGAAGTCGAGCCGCTTGGCGAACTCTGGATTCCCGGCAGCGAGGTCGAGGATCATCCGATCGAGCATCTCGACCGCGACAGGGCCGGTGGCGACGATCTCCGCGAGTCGTTCGAGCGCTGCCGGGATCGAGTCGAAGGAGAGGATAACCAGCCCCTGCGCGGGGGGGATCGGCACGACTTTAAGCTCCGCCCCGGTGACGACCGCGAGCGTCCCTTCCGATCCGACGATGAGTCGTGTGAGGTTGAACGCCCAGGCCTCTTCGTTCCAGCCATCGGGTCGGACCGGCAGTCCCGGAATGAACTCATCGAGGTTATAGCCGCTGACCCGCCGGAGGATCTTCGGGAAGTGGGCCGCGATCGCATCGCGATGGCGTGCAACGACACTCCGTACCGTACGATGCAACGCCGCAGACCGACCCGGCCCGTCGCAGAACGAATCCAGTGCGTCCGGCGTGATCGGCCCGAAGGTCGCGGTCGTTCCATCATCGAGGATGACGTCGAGCGACCGGACGTGGTCGACGACTTTACCGTATCGAAGTGACCTCGCACCTGCCGAATTGTTGCCGATCATGCCGCCGATCGTGGCGCGGTCGCTCGTCGAGACGTCTGGACCATACATCAGTCCGAACGGCTTGAGGTGGGCATTGAGCCGATCAAGCACGACGCCGGATTCGACCTTGACCGTCATCCGGTCGCGGTCCAACACACCGATCCGATTTAGGTATTTTGAAAAGTCGATGACGATCGCCTGGCCGATCGTCTGCCCTGAGAGGCTGGTCGCGGCTCCGCGAGGCAAGACCGGGACACCTTCCTCCGCGGCGATCGTCAACACGGCGGCGACATCGGCCACGGTCTTCGGGACGACGACGCCGATCGGCTCGATCTGATAGAGGCTAGCGTCGGTCGCGTAGAGCCATCGCGAGCCGTCGTCGAAGCGAATCTCGGCGGCGGTCTCGCGGGCGAGCCGCTCCTGGAGGCGAGAGGTCGTCGTGACCATCGATGGATCTCGGTCCTTCATTGACGGGGCAGGGCGGTTCGATCATCTATCGTAAGAGACAAATCGACCTTGACGCCACTCCCCTCCGACCCGAGAAGGGGACGACTTCCGATTTATAAAACGACGTTCCTCCCCCAACTTGCCAACTCAAGGAGGCCGCTCCGTTGACATACGATGTTTGGGGTCTTACTGTCTTGGGGGATCGCGTCGATCCCCGGACCGCCGGACGGGTAGGGCGCGACAAATCCTCATCGGCGAAATCTCATGATTGTCCAGCGGCTCAGCGAGATCCAGCATCGTTGCGGATATCTCCCCGAAGACGAACTCAAGGCCCTGTCGAAGCGCATTGGCGAGCCGTTGCATCGCATCCATGAAGTCGCGAGCTTTTTCCCGCACTATCTCCTCAAGCCGGGGCCGGACGCCGTCGTTCGCATCTGCCGCGACATGGCGTGCCACCTCGCCGGAGCGAAGACCCTCCACGCGGCGATGGAAGGGGTCGCCAGCGAGTTCGGTAGCGGCCAGGTGAAGGTCGAGGGCGTCTCGTGTCTCGGCCAGTGCGACCACGCTCCCGCCGCGTGCGTCAACGAATTCGTCTACTGGGATAAGTCGCCCCGCGAACTGCGTGGGCTGGTCGAGCGAGTGCTTGCCAAGGAAGGATTGCCCCGGCAAGAGGCTCCAACCGACCGCCTCGACTGGAAGATCGACCCCTATTTCGGCGGCGAGGCAACCTACGAAGCCGTTCGCCGGTTCGCCGAGAATCCGGATGGCGACGCCATCATCAAGGCGCTCGAGGTCTCGACCCTCAAGGGAATGGGCGGGGCCAGGTTCCCGACGTTCCGCAAGTGGTCGGCCGTCAAGGGCTCTCCGGGCGTGATCAAGTATGCCGTCGTGAACGGCGACGAGAGCGAACCGGGCACGTTCAAAGACCGCGAACTGTTCCGTCGCGCACCGCATCTGGTCGTCGAAGGGATCATCCTGGCGGGGCTGGTGACCGGTGCGAAACAAGGCTGGATCTACATCCGGCACGAATACGAAGAGGAGATCGACGCCGTCCGCGAGGAGATCAAGCGGGCGGTGGCGAAGGGGGCGTGCGGTCGAAAGATCTTCGGCACCGACCTCGAATTCGAGCTGGAAGTCTTCGTCAGCCCTGGCGGATACATCTGCGGCGAAGAGTCAGCCCTTATCGAGGCGATGGAGGACAAGCGGGCCGAGCCGCGGAACAAGCCGCCATTCCTGGTCTATAGCGGCCTCTATAACCGCCCGACGGTGATGAACAACGTCGAGACCATGAGCTGGGTTCCCGCGATCCTCCTCAAAGGCCCCGAGTGGTATCGCGACATGGGGGTCAATGGCTCGACCGGGGCCTGGTTTATCTCGGTCAGCGGCGACGTCAAACGTCCCGGCGTCTACGAGATCCCCTTCGGCCTGACGATCGGCGAGATGATCGACGACTGTTGCCAGGGGATGAAAGACGGCCTGACCTTCAAGGCGATCGCGCCCTCCGGCCCTTCGGGTGGCGTCTTGCCGGCCTCGATCCCGGTCTCGCGCCTCCCCGCCAAGTTCGCGGCGAGCCTCCCCGAGGGGACCACGGAATTCGACGTCCGGACCCTGCCGCTCGACCCCAGCAAGCTCCAGTCGCTCGACAACATGCTGGGCGCGGCGATCGTGGTCCTGGGCAGCAACGCGAACATGGTTGACTTCGCGCTCAACCTCGTCGAGTTCTACGCCAACGAGTCGTGCGGCAAATGCGTCCCGTGCCGCCTCGGCTCGCATAAGCTGGCCGAGATGCTCCAGACGCTCAAGAAGGGGAATTTCCCCCGCGCCGGCCTGGCCCTGGTCGACGAACTCGCCCGGGCGATGATCCTGACGTCGATTTGCGGGCTGGGGATGGTGGTGCCGAACCCCATCACCACTGTGTTAAAGTACTTCCCTGAAGAAGTCGAGCCGTATCTCGCCTAGCGGAGATCGCGATGCCAGTCATCTTGGACGACATGGTCCAGTTTGTCTTCGAAGGTCGGACTCTCGCGGTCCCCAAGACGCTGAGCGAGAAGCTTTCGCTACCTCCGATAACAATCACCATCGACGGTCACCCGGTCGAAGTTCCCCAGGCAAGCCTGAAGCGGGACGAAGCCGGGCGATTCGTCTATGACGCCGACGGTAACCCGATCCTCCGAGAAACGACGATCTTCGACGCCGCGATCAAGCTGAGCGAAGAGGCGAAGCAGCGTGGCGAAGATATCCCGATCTCGATCCCGATCCTCTGCCATCGCGAGCATCTGACCCCAGTCGCGGTCTGCCGGATCTGCGTCGTTGACACCGACCCCAACGGCAAGTCCAAGCTTCTACCCGCCTGCCGCCAGCCCGTCGACAAGGGGATGCAGGTCAAGACGATGGCGACGAGCCAGCGCGTTCGCGACTCGGTGGGCCTGCTCACCGAACTCCTGATGGCCGACCACCCCAGCCCCTGCGCCAAGCATGCTGCCACGAAGGACTGCGAGCTCGAAGTCATCGCCGAGAACCTCGGCTGCACCAGCTCGCGGTTTCCCCGCAGGCCGAAGGGCGAAGACCGTCCGCACGACGACTCCTCGGTCGTGATCGCGGTCGATCATTCCGCCTGCATCATGTGCGACCGCTGCGTGCGAGGCTGCAACGAGATCCGGAATAACCAGGTCCTCGGCCGGATGAACAAGGGGTATCTGGCCCGGATCGCCTTCGACCTCGACGCTCCGATGGGGAGATCGACGTGTGTCTCGTGCGGCGAGTGCATGATCTCTTGCCCGACCGGGGCACTCACCAATCGCGCCGTGGTCGGGATCACGCCGCCCGACAAGCGGGACCCGAGCAAACCCGTCGTCGTCCACGCCGACGAACTCGTCACCATGCCGCTCTTCGAGGGCATCTCGCACCCGTTCCTGAAATTCAACGACGGTGCGGTCGTCCGCAAGCACTACAAAGATAAAGATATCATCTGCAAGGAAGGCGACTTCGGCTCGACTGCGTATTTCATTGAGCAGGGAGAAGTCAGCGTCTACCTCTCCGCCTCGTTCAAGCATGTGAAGACCAAGAAAGGGAAGGGGAACCACGGCCTCTTCGGCGGATTCATCAAGAAATTCCGCTCCGAACTGGTCAGCCGCAAGACCGACCGTCGCGAAGGAGAGGGCACTCAGCGGTTCATCCACATCGGCGACTCGATCTCGCTTGACCTCGAAAAGCCGATCGCCGAGATCAAGGCTGGGGGCATCTTCGGCGAGATGACGTGCATGAACAGCTATCCCCGGTCGGCCACCGTGCGGGCCCTGGGACCTGTGACCGTACTCGAACTCCAGCGCAACGTCTTGTATATCCTCCAGCGGAGCAAGAAGTCGAAGGCGATGCTCGACGCGATCTACAAAGAACGCGCCATCGAGTCTCACCTCCGGAGCGTGCCGATCTTCGCGCGGATCGCCGAAACCGAGTCCGAATTCAAACGACTTGTCGACCGCGTGCGGCCCCAGGTTGATCTCCTACGAATCAACAACGGCGACGTGATCTTCAACCAGGGTGACCTCGCCGACGCCTTCTATCTGATCCGGAGCGGGTTCGTCAAAGTGAGCCAGAGGCATCTGGGCGGCGATCACGTGCTTAACTACCTCGGCCCAGGCGGTTATTTCGGCGAGATCGGGCTCCTCACCGACCTGCCGGAGGTCCGCCTGCTCGGCCTCCCCTCGGGCCGACGCACGGCGAGTTGCATCGCGCTCGATCACGTCGATCTGGTGCGGATTTCTGGTGACGCGTTCCGAAGCCTTCTCGACGAGTTCCCAACCTTCCGGTCCGAAGTCATCGACATGGCCTTCGATCGGGTTCACGAGAACGAGAAGACGCTCCGAGACCTCGAAAGCTCGTCGCTCGCGTCGTTCCTCGACCAGGGGCTGGCCAATGCCCAGAGTCTGCTCGTGCTCGACCTCGAAAAATGCACCCGCTGCGACGAATGCACCAAGGCCTGCGCTGACGCCCACGACGGCGTGACCAGGCTGATCCGTGACGGCCTCCGGTTCGACAAGTATCTCGTCGCGAGCAGTTGCCGATCGTGCCTCGACCCCTACTGCATGGTCGGCTGCCCGGTCAATTCGATCCACCGCCTCAACGACCGCGAGATCCTCATCGAAGACTGGTGCATCGGTTGCGGCAAATGCGCCGAGAATTGCCCGTATGGCAATATCAACATGCACTCGCTCCCCGCCGAGTGGATGTCTGACCCTGCTCACCCCGAGAACAAGGTCGCCGTCGTGCAGCAAAAGGCGACCTCGTGCGACCTCTGCCACGGCCTCTCCAGTCCAAGTTGCGTCTACGCCTGCCCGCACGACGCCGCGCATCGGATGGACGGTCAGGAACTCCTCGCGCTCGTCAAAGCGTCCCATAAATAACAGCGGCTTGACTTCGGAGACGAGACGCTTTACGATGCAAAGTGAATGGCCGGGACAGAGCGGTTCCGCTTCGGGAGTGTTCGTCATGGAGTTGCACGAGGCCCTGACCCAGATCGCCGAGATCCGCCAGCAGATGGCGCGGACAGAGGTCTTCCGTGGCTATCGCGCGGTACCCGTAGCGTTCTCGGGCCTGCTCGCCTGGGGCGCGGCGATCACTCAGGCGATCTGGATTCCTGATCCGATCGCGCACCTGCCGGCCTACCTCTCGCTCTGGATCGGCGCGGCAATTATCAGCGCCATCGCGTCTGGCCTGGGGATGGCATGGCGGGCTAGACACGCTCCGGCGTCGTCGTGGTCGCGTGAGATCACCCGGCTTGCTGTCGAGCAGTTCGCGCCGTGCCTGGTCGCGGGCGGCCTGCTGACGATCGTGCTGGTGCGAACGGCCGAAGAGTCGCTCTGGATGCTTCCCGGGCTCTGGTCGGTACTCTTCAGCCTCGGAATCTTCGCGTCACGTCGACTCCTCCCCCGCGCGACGGCGGCCGTTGGACTCTTCTACCTTGGTGCGGGATTGGCCTGTCTCATCCTCGCCCGGGGTCCGTATTCGCTCAGCCCGTGGGCGATGGGCCTACCCTTCGGTGTCGGGCAGATCTTCGCAGCGGCTGTGCTCTACGGAACCCTGGAACGCCAACATGGCCTCGAAGAAGCCAGAACCTAATCCGAGCGGAGCCGACCCCACGAGCGGTCGGTTCGCATACGAAGGTCTCGAACGCATCTTCCATGAGAAGGCGCGGCTGGGCATCCTCACGTCGCTTGTCGCCCATCCCAAGGGGCTCGTCTTCTGCGACCTCAAAGACCTCTGCGCCCTCACGGATGGCAACCTCAGTCGTCATCTCCAGGTGCTCCACGAGGCGGGGCTCGTTGAGGTTTGGAAGGGCTATCAACACAACCGCCCGCAGACGTTATGCCGGCTAACCGACGTCGGTCGGACTCGGTTTCTTGAATACATCACCGTCCTTGAAAACGTGGTAGGCGATGCTCTGGCCGCCTCCTCCAAGGCCGAACGCCCTCCTGTCGGTGCACCGTCCGACGGTTGGTCGCCCGCCTGACCGCGCTGGTTCGGGCCCTTTTTTTGCTTGCATTCTTTGCCACGCAGAGTTCATTGAATCTCCAAGTGAGTCCGACCGGGGAAGTCTGTCATGCGAATCGTCCGCGCGGAAACCCTGGGGATGTGCTTCGGCGTCCGGGATGCTCTCAAGCTCATGGACCGGATCGCCGACCCCTCGCGGGTGACGGTGCATGGCGAACTCGTTCACAACGAGGTCGTTCTCGTGGAGTTGAATGCACGTGGGTTCGAGACAGTCGACGAATCAAAGCGGGAAGGTCTTTCCAACAGGCCCGACGTGCTGATCACCGCGCACGGGGTGAGCGACCGGGAGCGGAGTCGGCTCGAAGCGGCCGGTAAGCGTCTGATCGATACGACGTGCCCGCTCGTCCGGCGTGCCCACGACGCGGCGTTGACGCTTCGCGATGAAGGTCGGCATATCCTCTTGATCGGCAAGCGTGGTCATGTCGAAGTGCAAGGTCTAGTCGAAGACCTGCCGGGCCATGACGTGATTGAATCCGAGTGGGAGGTCGCCGTCTATCCCCATTCCCGGCTTGGAGTGATTTGCCAGACGACCAGCACCGAACAGGATGTCGAGAGGATCAGGGCCGTGATCGTTGAGAGAAACCCCGACGCGAACATCCGGTTCATCGACACGATCTGCCTACCGACCAAGGACCACCAGCGAGCTGTCGAACGATTGATCGCCCAGGTCGACGCCGTGGTCGTGGTCGGCGGCAAAAATTCGAACAATACGAAGGCGTTGGCCGAGCGAGCCAGCGATCGAGGTCGGCCCACGGTCCATGTTCAGGGACCGGCCGACCTCGATCCCGACTGGTTCCGGCCCGAATGGACTATCGGCCTCACCGCCGGGACTTCAACCCTCGACGCAACGATCGACGCAGTCCACGACGCCCTGCTGTCGATCGCCGCGAGCTTTGAAGTCGAGGCGATGGCTTGATCGTCACCGCCCTGTCTTTTGAAGCCCCTTTGGAGTGCCAGGAATCACGTTCGCGGTCGGATCGGCCGGCGGCTTGTCGAGCGTCAGGAAGGCGAAAAGGTCGACCAACTCCTGGGGCTTGATCTGCTTCTCCAGGTCTTCCGGCATCAGCGAAAGCGGGCTGACCTTCACTTCCTCAACGTTGGCGCGAGGGATCGTTTCGAGCTTGCCTCCCTGGATCTTCAACACGATCCGTTGCGGCGAATTCTCAACCTGGAGGCCCGTAAGAACCCGGCCGTCGACTGTCGCCACGCTCGTCGCCTGAAAGGATTCGCCAATAACCAGGCTGGGGTCGAGCACGTTCGACAGCAGTTGGTCGAACGACGCGCGTCCGTTCAATGTGATCTCTGGTCCAACCTCCTGCCCCTCGCCGTAGATCTTGTGGCACTGGGCACAGACATTCTTGAAGACCACCGCACCGGCCGCAGCATCTCCTCGGGCCGACCGAAGAGTATCTCGCGTCTTGAGGATCACCTGTTCGCGCTGAGGATTTCGCCCCTCGCGAACACTGCCCCAGATCGATTTCACGCCCTTGGCGAGATCGGCGTCCTTGCTCGCGAGCAGCCTGCGAACCTGATTGAGGTTGAGGGTGTCTTTGGAGATCACCTTAGACTCGACGGCCTTGACGAGCGCCTTGCTCCAAGAGGCTCGTTGAGTGAGCACCTCGATCGCCTTCGGCTTCAAATCGGGCTCCATCGCAGCGAATTGCTCGAGGACAATCGAGGCAACCTTCGGCCGGTCGAGCCGCCCTAGCGCAGCGAGCACCTGCCCGCGGAATGTAGGAGAATTTCCGCTTCGATCGGCCAGTACGAAGGCGACTGAGTCGAGGATCGAATCGTCCCCGGCCCCGACGATCACGCCGAGGGCGCGGAGGCGTCGTTCTTCGGCCGGACCCGACTTCGCGAAATAATCGCGGGCCGCACGCAGAGCCAGGGCATCATTCCACGAGCCCGCGATGAGAATCGCATCAAGGTGGAGCGGGCCGTCCGGCGGCCCGGTGAGGGCCGCGTGAATCATCGGCTCAAGGAGCGTTCGGAGTTTGGCCTTGCGCGCCCCCGCGATCTCGCCCGAGACGAGCTGACCGGTGAGCATCGCCAGAGATCGCCGGGCCACGTCGGCCGAACCGGGCGATTCGTCCGCGTCGCGGGCGACGTGAGTCACCAGGGCCGCGATCGAATCGAGGGGTGGTGTGTCGTTACCAAGCAGTCGTTCAATGGCTCGCGGCACGATCGCGATCAGGTTCGCGCTGGTCTCCTTCGGCGACTTTACAACCTCGGAGACAAATGCCTCGGCAAGCTCGCGGTTTCCGAGCATGGGATAGAGGTTTTGCCAGACAATATGCGGGATCAAGACATCATCACCGGCCTTCCTCAAGACGTGCATGAGGAACGGGACCGGTTCAACCCCCTGGATCTTCTTCGTTGCGATCGCGACTTGAAGTAACACGTCCCGGTCGTGGTCGCGAACGAGCGAGAGGACGCGATTGCGCACGTCGGTCTCGACAACGTGCATGTTCCCCGCAGCCCGGACGCCCCAGGCTCGGAAGGCGGGGTCGGCATGAGAGAGCAGGGCGAGGTGAAATTGCGGGTCAAGTCCGTCTGCACTCACGAGTGCCCAGAGGGCGTGCATCCGTGCCTTTCGCGGGGCCGAGTCGCGGAGCACGAGGGCTTGCAGTTTCGGCTTGGTCTCGGCCTTGTTCCGTTCGCCAAGAAGTCGCTGGGCCTGGTCGCGAAAGTAAACATTCGGGCTGTGGAGTCGCTCGATCAACTGCTCGTCGGTCTCTTTCGCCAGGTCAAAGCCGTGAACTCGCGCAGAGTCTCTGTAACGGACTCGATAGAGCCGACCCTTGAGCCGGTCGATCCCGGCCGGGTCTCGGTTGGCATCTTGATAGCAATGATAGCGGTCGTACCAATCGAGGATGTAGAGACATCCATCAGGGCCGGTCTTCTCGACGACGGGCATGAACCAGGCGTCGTTTGCGGTCAAGAAGTCAGGGTGCTTGATCCCCTTATAGCTTGACCCAACGCGCTTCAGCCCGTCGACGTTGATGCAGCCGCCGTGGATATTGCCCATGTAGAGCTTGTCGCGAAACTCGGGCGGATAGGCGTCGCTGTCGAAGTAATGGATGCCGCAATACGCGGCCTTCTGATGCTTGTAATCGACGATCGATTCGAGCATCCAGGTATAGGGAGGGTAGGGGCCGCCCTGCCGGTGATAATAGCCTGTCTCTGTGAGGTGCCAGAGGTGGTCGATTACACAGGCGGAGAGGAACGCCGAGCCGTCTTCATTCCAGGCGACGCCCCACGGGTTGCTCGTGCCTTGGGCGAAGAGTTCGAAGTCTCGCGTCTTGGGATGGATGCGAAAGAGCGCGGCGGTGAAGTCGAAGGTCTTGCCGCGATGCGTTACGACCGAGTGATTGAACACGCCGTTGAGACCATAAAGCCAGCCATCAGGCCCCCAGGTCAGCGAGTTCGGCAGCTCATGCGTGTCGTCGCGACCAAAACCTGTGAGGACGACCTCGGTCTTGTCGGCCTTGCCGTCGCCGTTGGTGTCCTGGAGAAACAGGAGGTCGGGCGAGTTCACGACCCAAACACCTCCGCCCCCGACAGCGATCCCCGAAGGGATGTTCAGCCCCTCGGCAAAGATCGTGAATTTATCCATCACGCCGTCGCCGTCGGAATCTTCAAGGACCTTGATCCGATCGCGCCCGGGACCGGCCGATTTCCGGGGATATTCGAGGCTCTCCGTCACCCAGACCCGCCCTCGTTCGTCGAACGTCATCGCGACGGGATTAATAAGGTTCGGCTCACTCGCGACCACCTCAACCGAGAAGCCCGGCGGGACGGTCATCGCCGCGGCCGCCTCCTTGGGTGACTTGGCCGGGTTCGGCGGCGCGTCTTGATTGTGGGGGACCGGTTCTTTCCGTTGTGCGAGAGCAGGGGCCGCGCCCATGCAAAACACGAGGGCCATGACATAAATCAACCGAATCCGCATGGTCACCACTCCTGACGGGCTGCACGATCAAGGTCGCTCTGGGGTCTGTTGAGTATTCGGGTCGATCGGGAAAAACGCAAGCCGGACGACCTCGCTCTCATCGTGTCGGATCGGCCCTCGAAAGAGGCACTCAATCTCGACGGGACGAGTCCGATCCGAGACGCGATCATGAAGGACAAGCTTATCCGAAAAATTCACCACCCTTGTTTCCTCAATGAGACCGCACCGACTATGAAGCGGAACACAATGATCGAACAATGTGCCGACCTGAGCCAATGGACGATCCTGCATCACGCGCGCCGAACGAACCCAACGACGCGTCGACCCGATTCGCGCCGAACGAACCCAACGACGCGTCGACCCGTTTCGCGCCGAACGAACCCAACGACGCGTCGACCCGATCATCG
>JANXSY010000129.1 GCA_025356435.1 Isosphaeraceae bacterium
CTCGATTTTCCCGACCGCGCGGCGTGGCTCGACGTGGTGGGGATCTATCAACTCGCGTCGCCGCCCGATCTTGAGCACGGGGTCTCCGAGCATCTGTCGTCCGCGTATACCGAGCACGACCCGCATCGCAATCTCTTGCGAAAGCATCGACGGCTGGCGCTGGCTCGCGCACCGTTGCGTGAGCGGTTGGCGGTCGTCCGCGAGCTGGCACGGGTCGACTCGACGAACCCGATCTGGGACGACGACTGCAGGTCTTACGAGATGGTGCGGTTCAAGCAGCTTCAGTCCGAAACAATCGACGCCGCAAAGCGGAACGACCTCACGGCGATCGAGGCGATGGAAGGGGAACTGCTCAACGAATCGTGGGCGATCCGGCCGCCGAATTCGCTCCTCCAGTGGGTCAAAAAGGCGGCCAACGCGCTCCGCCAGGATGCGTCGAGACGCGCCTTGCCGGCGATCGAGGCCCGGCTCAACGACGCCTTCTCGGCGCTCGATATCGCCAGCGCCCGCCAGGCCCGCGCGCAATGGATCGAGACGGCTGAAGCGGCCCAATTGTCGTCCGAAAACCCAATGCGTGAGCGCGTCGAGCCCGCCTTGATGTGGATCGATAACGAAGACGAGAAGTCCGCCCGCTGGACGACCTATGAACAGGCCGTCGCGACGATGGAGCGGGCGCTCGACGATCCCGGCGTGGCCGCCGATGCACTCGAAAGGTTGGACGCAGCACTCACCCGCGCCGAGGGGGCTTTGCTCGATCCCCCCGGGCACGAATCGTTGTCTCGTCGCTATCGTGCGTGCGTTGCCAACCTTAACTCTGCGAAGATAGTCCGACTACAAGTTATCATCGGTTCGGGAGTGGCGGCGGTGATCCTGCTTGTGGGCGTAAGTTGGATGATTTATGGCGCGTACGCACGAGGCGCAGACCATCGTGCCGCGGCCGAATCGCTCGACACGGCGATCGCGACGGGCCAGATCGAAGCCGTCGACACGGTGTTGGCGGGTCTCACCACAAGGCCCGACTTGCTCAAGAGCGTCGAGATCGTCGGACGGATGCCAACCGTCGAGGCCCTCCGCGTCACCGAATCCGCCCGCAATCGCGACCTCATCGCCTGCTTGATCGAGGCCGAAAATGACGCCCCAACCGGCAAGGAGCACCCGAAAATCGAGGCCGCTCGGAAGCTCTCGCGGACCGACGCCGATCGGCTCTCGATCGCGATCGTGGTCCAGCGGATCGTGCGCCGCGACCTTACGCTGGCAACCCAAACCGATCTGAAGCTTCAGCCTCTGCTCGATATCATCACCAAAGAGCTTGATGCCATTGAGGCCGACGCGAAGATTGAGGCCCGTCTCGGCCCCGAGCTGACCGCGCGGCTGGCGGATACAGCGAAGCGACTGATGTCGACCCCGGACTTCGGCCCCCCAAGCGAGGGCGGTAGGAAGCGTGTCGAGGTCCTCCAAAATCGGCTGACCGCTGTCATCACCGCCATCGACAAGATGGGCTCGCGAACCCGTTTTATCAATCAACTGACTACCGCCGTTCAGCGACTCCCCGAAACTCCCGAGGCGTATACCTCCGCCGCGTTGCAACTCGCGGCGACGTTTCAGGGAGATGTCAGAGAAGCCGACGTGAAGAAGGTTCTTGGGCCAGACGAGCGGTCGGTCTGGGAACCCGCGCTCGCTTGGTCGAGACAGTCAAGGGCATGGGCCGCCGAGACCACGTCGCTCGGGCCGGAGACGTTGCGTCGACGGATCGAGTTCTGTCGAGCCTTCCTCAGGCAGTATCCGCGCAGCCCCGACTCAGCGATCGTGACGATCTATACCGCATATCTCGAACCGCTCGCGCTTCGCGATAGCGGCGATGAGAGTCTCCGCACGCGGCTCGTCAAGACGCTGATGAATCCCTCGATCGACCCGTTGTATCTGGTCTACTACCGTCCGAACCTGAACAATCCCTCGGTGGTCCAACGCTATTATTTCGCCGAGCGAACGCTGGGCGACGGCACGATCAGCGGGGTCGAGCATCGCGTGGCGAGCGATGGCAGCACGAGGCGAAAGACCCTCTCCGGTAACATGACGTTCGGTCGTCGCGAACTGTCACCGCAGTCGAAATGGGCGAAGCGGATCAAAACCTCGCTGATCTCAGAAGACTTGCTCACCGACTGGGATCTCTTATTCATCGAATGGGCGAGGCTCGCGGCGGTCGATCCCGAAATGGACCCGATCTGCAAGGTCGTGGTCCTTCGACTGATCCTCGACATCGCGGCCGAGGGGAGCCTGGCCCTGCGCGAGGTGCTCGCGCCGACCCGAAGGGCGTTGAAAGCGGCCGACGACTTGGCGAAGCTGCAATGGCTCGACCCTGAAGCCCCGCTCGACACCGATCGCGAAGCCGCGCGAGTGCTCATCGCCGATCTGCCCGATTGGAAGGGCCTCGCGACCGCAGTCAAGGCGATCGATGCCCGGCTCCGACGCGCGACGATCGATTTGCCCCTGCCGGTCGGCTGGTTGGCTCGTGCCCAACCCGGCTGGGTCGTGCATTATTCGCAACCGGCCGTTGTCGAGAAGATCAAGGCGGGGGGATGGGAGCTTGTCGTGCCCTTACCCAAGGAGAAGGCCGGAGCCTGGTTCACGCTCGAATCGACCGATGGTGCCTTACCTGACGGACTCGGCGCACTGGGTGCCGAAGGGCGACTCGTCTTCCTTCGGCCCAAGGCTCAAAACTCGATACCGAAGCGAGGGGGGTTAGGCAGATGAGTCGCAATCCTGGGGACGACTGGTATGTCAGAAGCCGGGGCAAGGTGCTCGGCCCGTTCGGTTTCCAGCAGCTCGAAACGCTGCGAAATCAGAAGCGGCTCGCCAAATTCGACGAGGTTTCGCGCGGAGACCGCCGGAGCTGGACCGTCGCGTCGTCACTGCCCGAGTTATTCCCCTCGGAGTCGACATCGGGATATCAGTCGGTGGTGAAGCAGGCAGTCGAAGAGTCTTACGAAGTCGATAGCGTAGTCAAGGCCGAGCCGGCGACGTGGTATTACATGGGTCCGCAAGGCTCATCCACACCGCAGACGATGACGGCGATGACCCAACACGTCGGATCGGGTGTCGTGCTGGCCGACACGCTGGTCTGGACCGTCGAGATGCCCGACTGGGTCGCCGCCCGGACCGTCCCGGCGCTTGGCCTCTCGCGGCCGACGACCCCAAACGGGTCGGGGTCGATCGACTCTGCCCAAGGCCCTTTGGCAACGGTCGACGCGAGGCCGCGTGTCGGGACCGGGTTCTCGGTCGCCGCGTTCATCCTCGGCCTGCTCGGGCTGTTCTGCGGGCTCTGGGCGTTCGTCCTGCCGACCGTCGCCTACAGCGCGACGCGAAACCACGAGATCGTCGCCATCATCTTCTTCGTGGATCTCGTGGTCTGGGCGGTGCTCGCCTTGCTTTCCGTGACGTTCGGGACCGTCGGGCTTGTCCGGGCTTCGCGCGACGAGAAGCGGCGGGGGTTCGGATTCGGACTCACCGGTCTAATTCTCGGCGTCCTCTTGATGGCCGGACTGTCGGTCCTGGTGTTCTTCACCGCGCTGGGGGTCATCGCGACGGTCCGCTGATCCGGGCCTCGACTGCCAAGCAAGAGGGACGGGACGATGTCACGGCTGGTGAAATGTGCGTGCGGCAAATTGGTGAAGTTCGGGGGCGGGCCGTCGAACCCGCCGGGCCGCTGCCCCACCTGCGGTCGGCCGGTCTCGACACCCCTCGCCACGGCAGGGCCGCCGAATTCGCATCAACTCTCCGGTACATCCTGGCGAACGTCTCCCCCACCGGCCGCACCGGCATTCTCGAACGGGCTGCTCCCGGCCCACGCCGGTGCGCCCGTAAGTCCCCCCGTGCCGCCGCCCCGGGAGAAGCTCGTCGAGAGCCAAGCGGTCAAGCGTAATACTCCCTGGGTGGCGGTCGGCGGCCTGGGAGTCGTCGCGACGGCCGTGATCGGCTTCCTCGCGATCATCGCATTCAAGCCGCCCGTTGGCCCGACGGTCGTGACTCCGGTTTTAGAAGCGCCGCCGGTCGTCGCGATCCAGCGCGATCCCTCGCCGCCCGCTGCACGTCAGCCGACACGCGAGATCGTCTCCCGATGTGAGGCGTCGGTCGCCAAGATCGAAGGAAAGATCGGTCGCGGGACCGGATTCGTCGCCGCCCCAGGCGTGATCGCGACAAATTGTCATGTGATCAATGAAGAACTTTTAGTCAACCTGAAGGTGACGTTCCCCTCGGCGACGAAGGCCGCCGCCGGGCCGTTCTCGGTCCACTTGCTCTACAAAGACGCGCCTCGGGACCTCGTTCTCCTCAAGATCGAGACCACGCTCAGGCCGCTCGAACTAGCGGGTCGAGACGCATTCCAGCGAGGCGAGGACGTCATCACTATCGGGAATCCCCGCGGCCTAGGCGGTCAGATTGAACTGGAGAATGCCGTCGGCCGGGGCGTCCTGAGCACCGAGACCAGTTTCCTGGGTCAACGTTGGTATCAGTTAAGCATGTCCGTCAACCCAGGCAATTCGGGTGGCCCGGTGATCGACACTCAAGGCCGCGTCGTGGGGATCGTGACCCTCAAGGCAAATCACGAAGAAGGGCACGGTTACTGCATCCCGGTCGACGCCCTCGCGACGGCCCTTGAGAAGATCGACGGCATCACCGCGAGGCAACGCTTGCAGATCGACCGGCGTCACACGGCACAGTCGGTGTTCCAGTTCTATCGCGGGATGGCCGAAAAGTTCACAACAGCTTCGTTCCTGCTCATCGCTGCCCTGGAGGCCAAGGAAGGGCAAGTCGAGGCCAAGAAAGTTGCCGGGCAATACATGGAGATGCACCGGGAAATCAAGCAGTTCGAGGCCACATTAAAGGGCGATTACGCCACCGCGTTTCGCCAGGTGGTTGACGATCCTGAGACAGATGATCAGGCCCGACAAGACCTCGAGGCGCTCAGACGCCTGGTCGACCGCATGAGCGATTCGCTGGAACATGTCAAAGGCGTCGGTTTAGAGGCCTTCAAAAGAAAGCACAGAGTCGCCTTTGATGAATTCGAACCGTTAGTCGACCGGCTTTGTGCCAGCCTTGATGTGCCCCCAAAGTCATGAAACCTCTCGGAACACCTCGGGCATCCTCCTCGGACGGCCGTTCGCGACGTCGCAAGGCGGAATAGCGTCGATCATCTTAACGCCCGCACCGAGACGCTGTGGATCGCGGGACGTTTGAGGTTGATCCGGCCGACTCGCACAGCGCCTCCCACGGGGCATCCGGGAGGTGCGAACGCTGAGGCTTACGAGAAAACACAGGCCAGATTCCAGCTTTCTAGCCACACTCTCAAATGCGCTCCACCGCCACGCCCTGGACCTGTGGAAGCGAATAAGACGGGATCTTGTTAGTGGCGGGGCCCGCGATTGACCTCTGGTGAGGTCAAGACATTGCATTCTGTCTTAA
>JANXSY010000144.1 GCA_025356435.1 Isosphaeraceae bacterium
GCAGACAACGTCCGATCCGCAACCCATTGTCCTGGAACGAGAAGCGGTCTGCATCTCGGCCAACATCCCGAAGCCCGGAGCCCCCCGGACGATCCGGAACGAACCCATCATTTCGCGTCCGCCGACCTCGCCGGTGGGCACGAATGAGTCGTCAAAGGGCCAATATGCGACCGTTCCGGTGTTCATGACCGTCGATCCTGACCGCAAAGATCGGCGATAGTCGATCGGTAGAGGCTTAAGTAGCGTCGACAAGGCTCTGGATCGAGGGGCCTGCGCCCAAGGTACGCGCCGGGGCCGCGACTCAATGGGATGGCTCAGACAGGGCGTTGCCCGGCCGATCCCGCCGGCGTATAGTGGTCGCTAATGACCGCACAAACCTTTCGAGACTGTCTGAGAGCCGCCGAATCGAGGCAGGCAGGGATTGGCTGATCGGTCATGGGTGACAGCCTGAACGAGACCCATTTTACCGAGCGCATGGAGCCGGATCGGGCTCACCCCCGGACCTTCTGGGAGCATGTCGGGCGGTATCGCTTCGCCAGGGATTTCGTGCGCGGTAAGCGGGTTCTCGACATCGCCTGCGGCGAGGGTTACGGGGCCTCTGCGCTGGGGAAGGCGGGGGCGATCAGCGTGGTGGGCGTTGATGTAAGCCACGAGGTCTGTGAGCACGCGCGGCTTAAATATGGCCTCGATGCGCGTCAAGGCGACGCCCGGGCGATCCCCCTGCCCGACGGCTCGGTCGACCTTGTTGTCTCGTTCGAAACGATCGAGCACGTCGATGACCCAGGCCGATTCATCGACGAGTGCGCACGCGTATTGGCCTTCGATGGAGCGATGGTCGTCTCGACGCCAAACCGTCCGGTCTATACGGGCGACGGCGTCCCCAACCCCTATCACCGGTTCGAGTTCGACGAGGACGAGTTCCGCACCCTGCTGCTCGGCCGGTTCCGCGAGGTTCGGCTCTACACCCAGTCGCCCCGGACGGCCGCCTGGTGGAGTGTCCGATCGCTGTGCGCTGAGCGGTCGCCCTGGCTGCAAATCAAGGGATTCTGGCGGGTTTCGTCGTGGTTCTGCCCGGCGATCCGTGACCGCCTCGACCCTGCGCTTCGGGAGTCGCCCGACCGCCCGATCCTCTCCCGGGAGCCGTTCTTCTCGGCCCTCTTCAACCCCTTCATCGTCCGCCCCCGATCGGCCCTGAGCGGTGAGCGGCCTTACATCCTGGTCGCGGTCGCGCGTGGGGTCATCCCCGGCTGACCGACCCCTCGCCCGATCACGATATCAACGATCTCGCACTTGCCTTTCGATGCTATAACGACCGATCGATATGAGCCCCTGGTTCGACGTGTCTCGACGCTCGCGCGGCAGGAAACTTCGCGGCCATTCGGCCTTGCTTTCGAGCCAGAAGGAAGACTGGGCCGAATCGGGTTCTCATCGAGGTTGACTTGAATCTTTCTCGCCCGCATAATAGATATTTGCTGTAAAAAAAAGCCTCTGGGCCCGCCACTCCGCCACTCCCCCCCTTGGAGTATTACGCATGGAGAGCCCGAACACAGCCTCACGTTGCGCTCACTGGCAACCGGCCTTTGAGACCTTACTGCGGACGGTGAATACAAGCGGTCCGCACGGCAACCTTACCGACGTCCGCGAGGTGCTCCGCTCGGCAATTACCCCTGACCGGCCGCTGGTGATGCTCTGCCCGCACGCTGACGATGGGGCGATTACCGCCGCCTGTCTCCTGCACGAATACGCGATCCGCCGGGGTCTGCCGGTGATCGAGGTGCTCGTCTTCGCCGGCGAGCGGAACGTTGCCGCCCCCTGGCTCAACGACAAGAAGAAGGCCACGGTCCGCGAGGCCGAATTCCGGCTCGAATGCAACGTCCTGGGGGCTGAAGCGGTCTGCTGGGATCTCGACGCCTATCGGTCCCCCGGCTACGCTCCATCAGCGAACGACGTCGATAAGATCGTTGATTGGTTCCGCACCCGCAGGCCCGGGGCCGTCATTATCCCCCCTGCCACCGACGCCCACCTCGCCCACCGGATGACCCGCGCCCTCACCTCGGTCGGCCTTGTCGGTGCCGATCTCAAAGATACGGTGATCCTCACCGGCTGGACCCCCTGGGGTCCGCTCGCCCAGCCGAACGCCTATTTCACCTATGATGGTGAGGCCGAACGCACCAAGGAATGGGCGATCCACTGCCACGCCTCGCAGGTGCTGCTGACCGACTACACCGAGTTCTGCTCGCACCTCGGCCGGGCCTACGCCGCCCTCACCCGCGAGTGGGCTGAAGGCCACAGCCTGAGCGGGCGGGCGCATCGGACCGACGAGCGATTCGTGGGCGTCGAGCTCTTCCAGATCGAGACCTACGACGCCTCCCGAGCCGCCGATCCGATCGAGGCCGACCCGGTTCACGTCGCCCTCAAGCTCCTGCACGAATGCCCTTCGCAAGCCCCCTCCGCGAACCTGGGACGGGTGGTGGCGGTCGCCTGAGAGTGAGTTTGACCGCGAGGAGATTGCCGATGACGACCGAGCCGAAGGAGCCGGAGCAGACTCCGATCGACAGGCCCGATCCTGCCAGCTCCGTCCCTGCGCCTGAGGTCAATCCCGCCGTGAAAGCGGCCGTGGAATACCTGTTTCGCAAGAATGCTGGGCTCTATCAATGACTGGCCGAGTAGTGTAATATCTTAGCCTTGAAGATATCCTCTTCATTCACCGAGAGCAGATCAACGTCTCGGGCGGCGATCTGACGATGCTCGATCTGCGAAGGCTCGAATCGGCGGTCGCCCAGCCTCAAATGTCCTTCGGCGGAGAGGAACTCTATCCGACCTTGCCAGAGAAGGCCGCTGCCCTCGGATTCTCTCTCATCAAGAATCACCCCTTCCTCGACGCCAACAAGAGGACGGGGCAGATGGCGATGGAATCGTTCTCACTAATCAATGGATTTGAGTGGAGCGGGACCGAAGACGACCAGTTCGAGATCATCTTCGGCGTCGCTTCGGGCTCGGTCAGACGCGAAGAACTGACCTTTTGGATTCGAGACCATCTCCTTCCGACTCATTTCTGAGCATGTGTGGGATCGGCCCTAAACCTCCCGCCGACCCTCCTGGATCACCAATGATGCCCGTCCGATCGATCGAAATCGCCGGCTCGACCGTCCGGGTCTTCCCCAGCGCCTCCCTCGCATGCGTTGCCGCCGCCGACTTCATCACGAGGACGATCCAAGAGGCGACCGAGGCCCGGGGCCGCGCGGTGCTCGGGCTGGCGACGGGCCATACCCCCCTGCCCGTCTATAAACGACTCGTGGCCCTGCATCGCGCGGGGGAGGTCTCGTTTCGAGACGTCTCGACCTATAACCTCGACGAATATTACCCGATCGCGCCGACCGACCTGCAGAGCTATCGGACGTATATGGATCGGCACTTGTTCGACCATCTCGACATCCCGCCCAACCGCACGCACCTGTTCGACGGCACCGTCCCCGAGGCGTTCGTCGCCGACTACGCCGCGACGTTTGACCGCTGGATCGCCGCCGAAGGGGGCCTCGACCTCCAACTGCTCGGTATCGGCCGCAACGGCCATATCGGGTTCAACGAGCCGTCAGATGTATCGGTCCATGAGGCTTTGAGGCTGCCGTCTCGCCTTATGGCACTGCACCCGATCACCCTCGCCGACGCGGCGGCCGATTTCGGCGATGAGGGCCTCGTCCCCCGCCGCGCCCTGACGATCGGCGTCGCGCCAATCCTCGCCGCGCGGTCGATTCTGGTCCTCGCCTTCGGTCCCAAAAAGGCCGAGATCCTCGCCCAGGCCCTGCGCGGGCCGATGACGGCCGAAGTCCCCGCCAGCCTGCTCCAGTCGGCCAGAGCCAGGGTGACGTGGCTGGTCGACGAGGCGGCGGCAGCACGTCTGGGATGACCCATTCCGAGAGGGACCGGCCCATGCTCACCGTCTACACCTTCGGCGACTCGATCCTCGACTGTGCCCACTACAACGACCACCAAGTCGACCCTGCCGGCCTGCTTGTCTCGAATCGCGACGACCTCTTCCCCGAGTTCCAGGGCCGAGACCTGACCACGCAGCTCGGCGAGCCTGTCCGGCTGACGAGGGCGGCTGTTGATGGCTCGACCGTCGACGACCTCCCGGCGCAGGCGCGTGGGCTGACGGTCTTAGGCCCGGCCGTCGCGCTTTTGACTGTCGGTGGTAACGACCTGATCCAGGGCCTGCTGGATGACCGCGGACCCGGCTTCTTAGCCTTCGAACGCCAGCTCATAGCCTTCCTCGACGCCCTGCCGATCCGCCCTGTCTTGCTCGGCACCGTCTACGACCCGACCTTCGGCGACAACGACGCCGCCAACGGCCTGTTTGGCGGAGACCTCGACACGGGCCGGAAGAACTTCGACCGGATGAACGCCCTCCTCGCCGAGATCGCCCCGCGCTACGGCCTGCGGGTCGACCTCCACGCCCACTTCCTCACCGGCCATCCCGACTGGTTCATCCGGACCATCGAGCCCAGCCTCCAAGGCGCATCAGAAGTCCGCCGATGCGTCCTCGAAGCGCTAGAGTAAGTCGATGCGGCCCTCGTCGGCTCCGCCTGGGCCAAGGACGACCCGCCGGCCGATGAGGCGACTCGGGCAAAGTGGTGGATCAAGGCGTGGGAGTGGCTCAAGGCCGTCGAGAGCGACCCTCGGAACGGATTGCCAGCGGTCGTCAAGATCCTCGCCCACTGGAAAGCAGACGCCGACCTGATCGCCATCCGCGACGAGGCTCCGCTGGCCAGGCGGCCCGGGGATGAGCAGACGGCTCTGCGGGCGCTCTGGGCCGATGTCGAGGCCCTACGCACGAAGGCTGAAGGGAAGGCCGGCGGAGGGAAGTGAACTGGTATCCATGGTCGAACGTCGTCCCGATCGAGGCCCGAAAAGGTCCGCGCGGCGGACCCTACGGGAGGCCCGATCGATCGACGCTCATGCCGTTAGTCTCCGTAGGCTGGGGTTGGACCCAGCTCTCCAGAGAATCCAAATTCTAGGTCGAGCCCCAGCCTACGAAGACCGCCATGTTCGACCGGAAACCGCTCAGTCGAGAGGCCCAATCGATCAGCGTTCACTATCGTCAGGCGGGGGTGAGTTCGTCGGCGGGTTCGGCGTCGGGGAGGGGGACCGGTTTGGCCGTGCCGGGGGGCTGGGCCTTGGTCTTGGGGGGCTCAGACTGGCGGACGGCACACTGGGGATGAATGCCGGCGCGTGAATAGACGGCCTCATGACAGACCGGGCAGCGTGCCCGGGTGGAGGCCGGCGTGTGGACGTGTTTCGGATTCATCGGGGTCGCTCGCTGGGTGTGGGAAACACCTATCGGGGTCGCCCCCGGGGGGTCTGCCCGTACGAGCGTCCGCCGCAGGGGAACGGGAGGCGCTCGACGAGCGCCTCCCGAGATCCGCGTGTTTCGGCTAACGATCAATAACGACCGCCGCCACCGCCGCCGCCGTAGCCACCGCCGCCGCCACCGCTGGAGCGACCGCCGCCACCGCCGCCGTAGCCACCGCCGCCGGAGCGACCGCCGCCACCACCGCCGTAGCCACCGCCGCCGCCGCTGGAGCGACCACCGCCGCCACCGCCGCCGCCATAACCACCACCACCACCGCCACCGCCGCGATCTTCGCGGGGCTTGGCTTCGTTGACCGTCAGGCGACGGCCATCATGCTCACGATCGTGGAGGCCGTCGATGGATGCCAGCGCCTGGGCGTCGGTGTCCATCTCGACAAACCCGAACCCCTTGCTCCGGCCCGTCTCGCGGTCCTGGATGACCTGCGCGCTCTGCACCGTGCCGAACTGGGCAAACAATTGCTCCAGGTCAGTCGCGTTGACAGCGTAGGTCAGATTTCCAACGTACAACTTCTTGCCCACCGTATGAATCTCCAAGGCAGAGGCAGAACGACCCACTTTGTGCTTTCCGGGTCGGAGAGAAAGGGGCGGGGGTACGCCCAAGTGGCGGATACGGCGAGGGAGGGGAGCGGGGAACAGGCTCTAAGAACCCGAATCGCTGACTCGATCGTCAGACCAACCAATTTTAGATTACCCTAAAGAACAACAAAAAGAAAGGGTTTTTTTGCACGAACCCTTGCTTTCCGCGGGACTGGTCCTAGGGAGGCGAAAGTTCTCCCCGGATCACAACATGCTCATAGGATCGACATCCACCGCCAATTCGACGCCGGCAGGAGGCGGGAAGGCGGGCAGCACGGCCTGGAGTGCGTCTTGCAGCGGCTTGGGGGTCTTGCCCCGCATCTGGAGATGCACGCGATAGAGGTCTTTGATCTTCTCGACCGGCGCGGGGGCGGGGCCGAGCATGCGGATCGACGGCGGGCAGGCGTTGCGGAGGGCGTCGGTGAGGTCTTCGAGGTAGCGGCGGACTATCCCGAAATCCGGCCCACGCGCGATCAGCCGCACGACCCGGCCGTACGGCGGCACGCCCGACCGTTCACGATGGGGAAGCTCGCCGGCGACAAAGCCAAGATAGTCGTGCGTGGTGGCGCAGAGGATCGCGGGCTCGGACGGCGAATAGGTCTGAACGAGCACCCGTCCTGGCCGGTCTCCGCGGCCCGTCCGGCCTGCGACCTGCGCGACAAGCTGGAAGGTCCGTTCGGCCGCCCGGAAGTCAGGGAGGTGGAGCGACGTATCAGCATTGATAACGCCAACAAGGGTGACGTTCGGGAAATCGAGTCCCTTGGCGATCATCTGGGTGCCGAGGAGGATGTCGATTTTGCCTGCCCGGAACGCCGAGAGGGCGCGCTCGTGGCTACCGTGCCCTCGCATCGTGTCAGAGTCCATCCGGCGCACGTTGCGGTCGGGGAAGGCGGTCATCACCTCGCGTTCGAGCCGCTCGGTGCCGATCCCGCCGTAAAAGAGCTGGGGAGACCGGCATTTGGGGCAGGCGGGCGGCTTGTCGCGCTCCGCGTCGCAGGTGTGGCAGACGAGCTTGCGGCGGTCTTTGTGCCAGGTCAGAGACACGTCGCAGGCGTCGCACTTGAGCACATGGCCGCAGTCGGGCTTCGGGCAGAGGGCGAAGGTATGAAACCCGCGTCGGTTGAGCAGGAGGATCACCTGCCCGCCGTCATCAAGGGCCGCCTTCATCGCCTCTTTGAGCGGGGTACTCAGGCCGACCGTCGGCGGTTTTTCGTATCTCAGATCGATCAGCGCGACCTCGGGCATCGGCCGGCCGCCGACCCGTGCGGAGAGGGTGAGCCGCGTGAATCGGCCGAGTTCAGAGTTCCGCCAGGTCTCGAGCGCGGGGGTCGCCGAGCCGAGAATCAAGGGGATTTTCGCCTGCCTGGCACGCATCACGGCAACGTCTCGGGCGTGATAGCGAGGCGTTGTCTCTTGCTTGAACGTGCTCTCATGTTCTTCGTCGATCACGATCAGGCCGAGCCTTCGCGTCGGGGCGAAGATCGCCGACCGAGCGCCGACGACGACCTGGATTTCTCCCGCCGCGATGCTCCGCCAGTGGCGATGTCGCTCGCCATCGCTGAGGTGACTGTGCAGGACGGCGACGCGCTCGAACCGGCGACGGAACCGGCGGATCGTCTGCGGGGTAAGGCTGATCTCGGGAACGAGCACGATCGCCTCGCGGCCCCGAGCTACGACGCGTTCGATCGCGCTGAGATAGACCTCGGTCTTGCCGCTGCCGGTGACGCCGTGGAGCAGGAACGTCTCGTAATGGCTGTCGGCGTCAAGGGCCGGGGCGAGGCGGTCGAGCACAGCGCGTTGCTCGGGCATGAGGTGCTTCGGCGTGCCGTCTTCGGGCAGATCGACCATGCCCTCATCGAGCGGCGGCGGGGCCGAGTCCATCCGTCGCTTGACGCTGTGGATCAGCCCACGCTTCCGCAGCGCCTCGATCGGGCCGGCCGCGCACTTGGCGCGTCGGCAGACGTCGGCGATCGTCAGCGGTTCGGTCGCTCGATCGAGCACGGCCATCGCCTCGGCCTGCTTCGCGGAGAGGGTCGCCATCACCTCAGCGAGCCTGGGGCGGACCTCCTCGGGGATCGTCAGGCAGGTCCAGACGCGCGTGCCCGAGTGGTTCTTGACGCCGGCCGGGACGATCGCGTCGAGGGCTTGGCCCCACGAGCAGGCATAATAGGTGGCGATCCATCGGGTGAGTTCGAGCATCGCGACGTCGATCAGCGGCGGGTTATCGAGGGCGTCGATCACCTCTTTGATCCGACCCGAGGCGACATCCCCCTCGGGCTCGTCATCGACCCGAACGCAGTAGCCGACGGTCTCGGTGTTGCCCCGGCCGAGCGGGACCGTCACCCGAGCGCCGGGCTTGAGCACGTCGCGGAGCCTGGCGGGGATCTTGTAGGTAAAGACCTGGTCGACAGGCCGGTTGAAGACGACTCCGGCGAACGGACCCTCGCCCCGACCCGCGCCTGTGGCGAAGAGCACGGCCTGCTCAGGCCCTCTGAGGTCTTTGACGTTGACAACACGCATCGGCCGGCCCTATCGTCGCGTCTCGATCTGGGATACCCTATTCTAAACGCTTGTCCAGACATTTTCGAGCCGAGATTTCCGGCTGAGGGGCGAGTCACGGCTATGCGACTGGGCATCTACGGCGGCACGTTCGACCCGATCCACCTGGGTCATCTGATCCTCGCTGAGGCGTGCCGGGAAGCGTGCGGGCTTGACCGAGTCTGGTTCGTCGTCGCGGGCTCGCCGCCGCACAAGCCGGGGGGGCGGACCGACGTCGAACACCGGCTCGAAATGGCGCGGATCGCCGTTGCGGGGCATTCAGCGTTCGAGGTCTCGGAGATCGAGACGAAACGGCCGGGTCCGCATTATAGCGTTGATACGCTCGAAGCGATCCGGCTCGAACGGGCGGACGACGACCTCTTCTTCCTGATCGGGGCCGACAGCCTGGTCGACCTCCCGCACTGGCGGAGCCCCGACCGGATCGGCGGGCTGGCCTCGCTCGTTGTCGTGAACCGACCCGCCATCGACGGACCCGACCCCGACGCCCTCAAGGACGCCCTCGGCCCTGACGCCCGGCCGATCCTCCATGTGAGCATCCCCCCCATCGGCATCGCCTCAAACGACCTGCGGCGGCGGTTGGCCGAAGGGCGAAGCGTGCGGTATCAGGTGCCGAGGGGCGTCGAAGCCTATATCGAGGCGAACCGGCTCTATCGCTGATCCGATGGGCGTGATCGCCCCCGATTGACTCAGGTAAAGACTTAAACGTTCTCCGATTCATCGGCATCAGTCCGCAGCCCATCCGCGTTCAGGGGCAGGCGGAGAACTCGGACAAGATGTCGCGGAAGTCGGGGTTCAACAGATTTCCCCATGAAGGCCCATGCGTCGGCGTCATGGAAAGCCTGGCGGTTTGATGCAAAGGCGTAGGACGGTCGTCTGACGGAAGTGGTGCCGGTCGGGGCGAGATGGGCGGCCGAGGAGTGCGTGGTCCGCGACGATAAGGCAAGCTGTGCAAGGTGTTACCCAGCGTGAATGGCTTCTTGAAGCGACCGGCTCAACCCGTCCGCTGGTTCCGACCGATACGAGAAGAGAACCGGCCGGAGAGGGTCGGCGAGTCGCGAAACGGGTCACGGATCGAATCGAGGCGACGGATCATGGCGTCCCCCCAGCACGAGACGCGGCAGCCGGTCCCAACGTGGGACGAAGTTGATGCTCTCCGCCGACAGGTGGTCGAGCTTCAGCGTGTGAGTAGCCTCGGCGTCCTGGCCGGGGGGATCTGCCACGAGCTGAACAATGCGCTCACGCCAGTCCTCAACTACGCCAAGCTCGGTCTCCGCAACCCCGACCCTGATTTCCGCCGCCGCGCCTTCGAGAAAATCCTCGACGGTGCCGAGCGTGCCGCAGCGATCACCGGCGGGGTGCTTGGCCTCGCCCGACCTCGTGCCGATCGACGCGGCGCGGCCGACCTCGTCCGGCTGGTCGAGGAAGTGCTCCTGCTCGTCGGTAAAGACCTCTCAAAGCACCGCGTCCGGGTCGACATCCGCTCTGAAGGTCGGCCGCATGCCAAGGTCAACCCCGCGCAGATTCAGCAAGTCTTGTTAAACTTAATCATCAATGCCCGCCAGGCGATGCCCGAGGGTGGCACGGTGAAGGTACGGATCGGCACCGACACAGCGGGCCGGCTCGCCGAGGTGAGCATCGCCGACACCGGCCTGGGGATCGCCCCCGCCGTCCTCCGGCGGATCTTCGAACCCTTCTTCACGACCAAGATCGGCCCCGACGAGACCGGCCTCGGCGGCACGGGCCTGGGCCTGTCTGTCTGCCGGGAGATCGTCGAGTCCCACAAAGGCCGCCTCCGCGCCGAGAGCCACCCCGGCGAAGGCACCACGTTTACTCTGAGATTGCCCGCATGTGCCGCCCCGATCGAGAAAAAAGGCGCGGCGTGACGAGGTTAGGATCACGCCTCGATGGCCCGAGCGACGGCGCGTAGCGGGCTGACTTTCGGCCCCAGCCGCGTCTGATATCCCCTCACTGCGTGGCGTCCATCGCGTCCGATCTGAGATCGGAAAGAGCCATTCCGGGCGAGCTGCACGGGCTGATGGAACGGACGCACATAGGCCGAGATGTCACGCTCGCTGTGGCCGGGCGGGACTCTTGAGAGAACCTCTTCATCGACTCGGCCTGCCCCCCCTCGCGGATCAGGACCGACCGTTGGGCGCGGGCCGCCGTTTCGTGAAAAGCTCCGCCCTCAAACTCCATCGAGATTCCTCTCGGACACGACGAGACGATCCAGCACGGCCGTCAGCTGCTCATAACGAGCGGGGATATCTCATTTTGGCATGGATGCTACTCTTTGAGAGAAAGAGATATCATGACAAGAAATCTCTTGACTCGCGACCTCCGTCCCCTAAAACTCTCTCTTGCCGCATCCGTCGAAGAGACGCTACGGTCTGACTCTCACAACGCCGGACCCGTTGTTGTCGTGATCTTGGAACGGCCCGAGCGGATGCCCAGGCCGTTCGCCTTCACGCAGATTGAACGACCCGCGTAAGACCTTTCTCTGCCTTCCCCCCCCCCTGAGGAATCCCACCATGAACCGCCTCAAGAAGCAGATCGCCCTGGCCGTCGTGCTCTCCGTCGCCACATTCGGGATCGTGCGCCAGGTGATGGCCTACGACCATATGCGGCAAGGCGCATCACTCAGCGACGTGCATTATTTCAAGAAATCCGACACTCTGGTACTGATGATCGTCACTATCCACCATGACAAGATAAAAACTCCCCCACTTCATTCTCAGTACTTAAAGATTTTGGCGTCCGTGACTTCCGATAGTACACCAACCTCGATTCAACCTATTTCCCCACCTTCCATTGATGACGAAAAGCATACAATGACGGCTATCTTTCGCTTTAATCCCAAGACCATTGCATTCCTCGATGCAAACAGATTCGGGGATGGCTCGGGGACGGGGACTTACACGTTCACCATAACCGATCCGAACGCGGCTCCTACCTTCGCCCCGTCCTCCGTCAGCACCACACAGATTACGCCGATGCTTATCTACCCTTGCGATTGACGGCATCGTCTCTCTTTTCAAAGTTGACAACCCTCATCCGGCCGGAACCTTCTCCCGCTCGGCTTTGAGGGCCTCGACCGCCTTGCGGTCAACGTTCCGATCGGGCAGGGCGGCAAGGACGTGCTCGTGTTCGACAATCGCTTCGCCCAGGAGTTTGCGGGCCTCGGCCGGCTTCTTCTGGGCGAGCGCGATCCGTCCGAGATTGGCGAGGATGCGGCCTTTGAGGCTGTGATGGTGCGGTAGGTCGCGGTCTTTAAGCCGCGCGTCGACGTTCTTCAAGGCCCCTTCGCAATACCGGACCGCCAAAGCGAGATCGCCCAAGGCGAGCGCGACGCCCCCGAGGCCGTTGAAGGCGTCTGATAGATCGCGCACATGGTCACCAATGCTCGGCGATTGCCTCGCGAGGGTACCGAAAAGGCCGCTCGCCGCGATGAAATTCTTCCGGACCTGGGCGAGTCGCTTGGGATCGCTCTCGAAGCATTTCGCCTGATCGGCCAGCGCCGAGGCCAGGGCGGAGGCGTAATTCGGGTCGGCCGTCCCGCCTCTGGTGGCGAGCACGATCGCTTCCTCGAACAGGCCCTCCGCGCCCGATGCGTCGCCGCTGTCGCGTCGGGCAGTCCCGTGGGTCATCAGCGCGGAGATGAGCAGATTCGGGTCGTTCTTATGAGGTTCCTTGCATTTGACGAGGAATCGGCAGTGATCCAACGATTCCTGACTTGACCGAAGCGCCTCATGATTCCGCCCCAGCTCGTTCTGGGCGACGGCGAGGTCAAGGAGCGCCATCGCCTTGACCCGCCGAAGTCGGTTATCGTCGGGACGTTCGGCGCGGAGCGAAGTTGCCGTTTCGAGGGCGTTTTGATACTCCTTTTCCGCCTCGGCGAACCGCCCGCTCATCCGCCAAAACTCGCCGAGGTCGACGTTCGTGTAAGCTCGCAAGAGCCGGTAGTCGACCTTCGCCGGGAACTCCGAGATCAGGCCGTTGATCAATTCCAAGGCCCGACGATAGCGGTCAAGCGGCTTGTCGACCTTGCCCATGAGACGACCGAGATTGGCCGCCTCGCGGTAAGCCGCGACCGCGTCGGCACGCAACTCGACGTCGGACGGTCGGGCCAGGAGTAAGGCATCATATTCGAGCAGAAAATCGTCGGCGAGCTTGAGCCGATAGTCCTCAAACCCAGGCGTCAAGGCGAGGTGGGACGCCACTTGCTGGTAGATGGTATCGACCGCACGCCGAGCCTGGGCGTAATTCCGCTCGGTTTTCGCCTTCTCCCGGCTCACCCGAAAATCGTCGATGATCAAGCCGACAACCCCCACAACCACGAGCACGGCCGCCGCCGCAACCAGCGGCTTGTGGCGGCGCACCCAGCGAGAGCTCCGCTTGAGCAAGGGGTCGCGATAGACCAAAACCGGCTCGTCGGCAAGCCATCGGTTGAGGTCGTCGGCCAGGTCGCTGGGCTTCGGGTAGCGGTCCTCGGGATGGAAGGCCATCGCCTTCAGGCAGATCGCCTCAAGCGCGGGGGGGACGTGCGGGTTGCCCCCGCGAGGGCGGCGGAAATCGCCCGCCTTGGCCTTCTCCAGCTTACGAAGACCCTGGATCGGGGCGTTCCCGGCCAGGAGGCAGTAAAGGGTCGCGCCAAGGCCATAAAGGTCGCTGGCCGGGCCAATGTCGGACCGGCCCATCGCCTGTTCGGGGCTCATATATTCGACCGTGCCGATCACCGACCCAACGACGCTCAGGCCCGATCCTGAGCCGCCCGACGGCCGGATCGTCTCTTCGTCGGAGTCGTCGGCCTCTTCGGGTCGGCCGACCGGCTTGGCCAGGCCCCAGTCAACGACGATCGTCTCGCCGAAGTCTCCGATCAGGATGTTCGCCGGCTTGAGGTCGCGATGGAGGACGCCGCGCGAGTGGGCATACGCGATTACATCGCAGGTCAGCAGGAACTGGCCAAGCAGCTTCCGGAACGCGACGGCACGCTCGCCCGAGTGCCAGGGGAGCGAATCCTTGCCGCCGTGAAAGGCCGTGATCGCCTCCTTAAGGCTGCCCTTGTGGATAAACTTCATCGCATAATACGGGCGGCCGTCGCTGTAATGTCCCATGCCGTAGACCGGGGCGATGCCGGGATGCTGGAGCCGCCCGGTGATCTCGGCCTCAGAGACGAATCGGGCGCGAATCTCGGCGTTGTCGGCGTAAGTGGGCCGGATCTCCTTGAGCGCGACCTCGCGGTGCAGCTCCTCGTCGTGCGCGCGGAAGACGCAGCCAAGGCCCCCCTCAGCGTGGAAGGCGACGATGCGATACCGGCTCGTCCCGCCGCGTTGACCGCCAGACGTGAAGCTCGAATTCCGAGCGACGTCATCGGTCGCGTCGTCGTCGACGGTCGAGCTCATCGAGCGGGTCGTGTCGAGCTGACTCAGGCTCTCGCGCACATCGGGGTCGTCGATCTGCCCGGGGTCCGGCCGCGCGGTGCCGAGCGATAATAGGCTGGATGAGAGGTCGTCGCCGTGCTCGGCGAGATACTCCTGGACCAGCCCATCAAGCAGCGCCAGACGAGGCTCGGTCAGCCCCGCGCGCTCGGCGAGGATCGCGCGCATCGGCTTCGGCCGGGCCTCGATCCAGGCGCGAATGGCCGTGATGAGGGCCTTCTGATCGATGAAATTGACCTGAAGCGCCAGCAGCCCGAACAGCAAGCTCCGGTCGGTGTCTAACCCCTTCGAAGCTCCAGGCGGCTCGATGCTGTCGCCGACCGTCGAATCGTCGGAATCAGGCGGTTGATTCTCAGAGACGTTCATGCGAAGTACACCCATTTCCAGGCCTGACGGGCCTCACCCCGCTCCATCGCTCAGGGGACCGGCTGCCGATTATAAGCCGCACCGGCGGCGATCGGGGACAAGAATCCGGTCGAAACTGAGGAAGGTTCTTCGTATGTCCCCGGCCAGGAATAGATGTTTCGACGCCTATTCAACACGGTGGCCGTCCCGATGACCAGACTACGGAGGCGATGCCCGAAAAGCACGCGTTGAAGCCCTGAACCGTAGGCGCTTTCTATCTTTAGAAAAGTTATCGGATTTATATTGTCCCTTACGCTCAATCCATGCTATGAAATCTGATAGTCCCCATTTCGCGGTTTCCACGTCATATCTTGGTATTGGAGGTGCTCGATGCGGTCGAGGAGACTGAGTTCGCGCGCAGGCTTCACGCTGATCGAACTGCTGGTGGTGATCGCCATCATCGCAGTTCTGATCGCATTACTCCTGCCGGCAGTACAGGCGGCACGTGAGGCAGCACGTCGCGCCCAATGCGTCAACAACCTCAAGCAGTTGGGCCTCGGCGTACACAACTATGTGTCGTCACAGAGCGTGCTCCCGGCCCAGTCAACCCAGAACGTCGGCTCCACATGGGGACCTTGGAACACCTCGTTCCTGACGTCGCTGCTCCCGCAGATCGAACAGTCGGCCATGTACAACGCAATCAATTTTAATTTATTGATGGCTGATGGCACGAACACGACGGTGGGTTATACGCAGGTTGTCGCGTTCCTCTGTCCTTCCGACGGCGTGAAGCAACGTCCCCAGACCCCCTGGGGCTGCTCGAATTACGCCGGAAATTACGGCGGACCCGGTATCATCAAGTGTGCCAACGGGGCGATCGTCCCGACGGGCAATCCGTGGTATACCAACAGCAACTGCGCCTCGTTCGGCTTCGAATCCTTCACCGACGGCTCGTCGAACACCGGGATGTTCAGCGAAAAGCTGCTCGGCCTCAACTCCAACCCAACCCTCTATCCTGGCGACCCCAATGCTAGGCGGGCGATCTTCCCGGTCAGCACGGCGCAGAATCGCGACGCCAACGACCCGGTGACCGCTCTGGCATTCATGGCGGCCTGCAACAGCCTGCCGGCGACAACCGGCTCGCGGTATAGCAACCTCGCGGGCGGCTACTGGGCCTTCTCGATGGCTTACACCACCGAGAACACGTCTTATGTCCACTGGAACACCCCGAACAAGCTCACTTGCAGCGGCAGTGGTTCCGGTGCGGAAGACGCAAACTGGGGCGGTTCGGCCGGGATGATCACGGCGGCGAGTTCCCACGCCGGCGGCGTGAACGTCTGCATGGCCGACGGCTCAGTCCGGTTCATCAAAGACTCGGTCAGCTACCAGACCTGGTGGGCCCTCGGGTCGCGAAACGGCAACGAGACCATTAGCTCTGATTCCTACTGATCAGAAAGCCCCAGGTCAGCACGGAGACGGCAAATCCATGCGGAGTGGTCCTTCGATCGGGACACTCCGCAACTTATCTTTTGATCGATGACGGGGTGCTCCCCGGGAGACAGAACTCGAATGCGAATCCTCTGCGTTTTCCTCGGTGCGGCGATCTTGATGAGCACCGCCCCCGGCTGCGACAGCGGCGGTGATCTCAAGGAAGGCGTCCCGGCAGACGCCGCCAAAGCGGCCCCGCCGTCCCCAACCTCGATGCCCGGCATGGACACCATGAAGGATAAGATGGAAAAGAAGAAGAAGTAAGTTGATCTGGTCGGAACGCATGACGCTTCGACGGTCCTTAAGAAGGGTGGCCTTCGGTTCGCTGCCCTTTTCGTTCACTTCGCGGGATGGGTCGAGGTTGACCCCGCGTTCAACCGGTGGAAGTTCGCCAGGCCGACGTTGCCTTGGGCGTCGTAATAGTTCGCCAGGACCGCGTTGGCCTCAGCGTGCGACGGCTGGTCTTTGAGGGCCTTCTCCGCCCAGCGGACCCCCTCTTTGGCCTGGCCGTGGTCGAACATCCATCGGGCTATCTCGACGTGTAGGCTGAGGTCGCCCGGCACGTCGATCAACCTCGATCGCAGCGCCGAAAGCCGTTCGAGGGCGGCGGTCAGCCGGGCCGCCACGCGCTGCTCTTCACGGGCCTGGTCGAGCTTGCCGAGCCGGGTATAGACCAGCCCCCGGTTATAGCGGATCGGGACGTCGAACGGGTCGATGGCGACGGCCTGATCGAGCAACGCCCGCGCGGTGTCGACGTCGCCCAGTCTCAGCTTGACCATCGCGCGTTCGTTGTAGACCTGGGCGTTGCCGGGGTCGAGGACGATCGCCCGGTCGAAGTGTCGATCGGCACCCACCTCGTCGCCGAGTTCGAGCGCGACCTGCCCCGCGCCCAGGTGTGCGGCGGGATCGTCGGGCTTCATCGCCAGATAGGCCGCGTATTCGGCCGAGGCTTCGGCGTTGCGGTGGGCCTTGCGCAGCTCGTCAGCGAGGCCGAGCCGAGCCTTCGGCAGGGTGGGGTCACGCTTCAACGCTTCCTGATAGTCGCCGATCACCGCGGTGAGATTATCAGCGATGCGATTGTCGATCTCAGCCTTCCAGAGGTACGGCTTGGGATCGCGCGGAGCGTCGACCTTCCATCGCTCGATGACGGCTGCTGCATGAATCATGTCGAATTGTTCAAGATAGAGCTTGGCCAGCGCCTCGTCGAGCAGCGGGTCGGGATCGGTCGCCTCCTCGAACGCGCGAATGAGGATCGGTTTCGCCCGCTCATACTGGCCCGCCCTGGCCGCGAGAATCGCTCCAAATGTCTTGATCTCGGCGTCGTGGGTGCCACTGGCCTTGACCGTCTTGAGCAGCTCGAACGCCTCGACCGGTCGGTCTTGCCGGATCGCGATCATGGCCCGGAGCAAGAGCGCCTCGGCGGGACGAAACGAATAGCGCCTGACGAACTCGACCGACGGCCCGGCCTCATCAATCCGGCCCTCGGCGATCGCCCGCCGCGCGACGCCGACCTCCCGGACGAGGAGCCGTTGCCAGGTCAGAACGCCCACGACTGACGCCCCAATCAGGACGCCCGCAGCCACAGCGATTCGCTTGCCGATCGTCATCGCGGCCTTCCCAGGTTCCTCAAAAGGACCATCCATTCGCCGCGTGAATCGGACCGTTTTGGCTCCGTCGCCGTATCAAACGCCACGCTTTCAAACAGGCCGGTCGCGATATCAACCTTGCCGTCACCGTCGAAATCGCCGAGGTCGAGCGAGGCGTGGTCGTTCCTCGCCGTCTCAAGCGGGTGGCGGACAAACTGGCCAGGGAGGGTCTGTTCGAGAAGGATGAGCGAGTCAAGGCCCATCCCGTTCCGGAGCGGCCGGTAGAAGTCGCCGGGTAGGAAGCTGGTCGCGACGATGTCGAGATCGCCGTCCCCATCCATGTCGGCGGCCTTGGCGCGGCTCGCGCCAGGAAGAGACGTCAAGTGATGATCCGTGAATATAAGCCCGCCCCGGTTTTCGAGCCAGCGGACGCCGTGGTCGGGCCTCAGAATGGGCTTGCCGTCGAGGACGTCGCCGTTGGTGTAGAGGATATCGAGGTCGCCGTCGCGGTCGAGGTCGACCAGCTCGATCCCGCTCGAACCGAACGCAGGGTGGGGGGCGCGGTAGAGCGTCTGAGGCGTAAACTTGCCCCCTCCCTGATTGAGGAACGCCACAATGGACTCGTGTTCCTGACTCAATAAGGCGACAAAATCAGGCCGGCCGTCGCCGTTAAGATCGGCGATTGGGACATGGATCGAGCCATGACGCGCGTCGATGCGTCTGGGGATGAAGACCGGCTTCGCGTAGTCGACAGTGCGGTTTTCGAGGTAAAGAACCTCGCCGACCGCGTGCCAGCCGAAGACGGCGGCGATCAAGTCGAGGTCTCCGTCGCCGTCGAAATCAGCGGCCTGGACGTCGGCAACGCGGCCGAGGCCCCAGGCGAGCGGCATCGGCGTGAACCCGCCGTCAGCGGTGCCGCGAAGCCAGACAACACTGCCGAGCGTCTTGTCGGACGGCCCAAAGCTGCCGAGGTCGGCAACGAGGATGTCTTTCCTGCCGTCGCCGTCGAGGTCGACAACCTCGGCGTGGGCAGGGTTGTGGAGCATGTCGCAGAGCACCCGAGGGGCCGAATCCGGCCGCGCCGGTTGATATGAGATCAAAAGACCATGTCTCATGTCGCAGACGAGAACATCAAGTGTCTTGTTATCAGACAGGTTCGCGAATCGAATGTTTGACGCTGCGGGGGAGACCGGCGAACGCGGATGGCCGAAGGGAAGCCGCTCGAACGCAATCGGCGACGGTGTTTCGCCCTCAGGGTGCGTCCACCGGGGCCACTGATCGGGCGCATTGGTCTCGTAGTAGTCGACAACCTCGGCCTGGTTAGGCACGGCGAGCGTCAGTCCCGACGACCCATAAAACCCATATCCTTGCGCCACCTCGACATTCCAGGCGGATCGCGGGAACGAGTCGGGCGGGGGCGTCACATGGCAGTGGCCGCAGAACGTCGCGACCTGTTCCTTGATCGTCGGGGTCTCGGCCGCGACCGACCCCTCTCGCACCGAACCAGGCTTCGACGGTGCCGAGTCCCGATTCGAGACGAACCAGCCGACGACCGCCAGGACAGACCCGGTCGCGACGAGGGCCACCACCCCACTTCTCAGGCCGATCGGCGAAAGATTCATCGAGATCCATTCATTGAAATGGGACGACGATCGGACGCCTTTGAATCTTACCCCGCGTGTTTCAGGGCGGCAAGACACGTCCCAGCCTCTCGCGATAAGGACGCGGACCAACCGTATTTCCCGCGCGCACCGCGATCCCGGCCTCTTCAGAATTCATCTACACTTGCCTATATAATTAGAGTGAGCGGGGGTCGTCAGACCCCGGCTCGCTCGTGACCAGCGGCCAGACCCGACTCTCGCGGTCGCGCTCAGGCTGCGGAATCGGCACGACCGATGTAACCGTGTTGGGTTCGTTCGGCGCGGCGGGCTTGGGTGCCTTTGGTTCATCGACGGGCTTGGGTTCGTTCGGCGCTGGGGCCGGTTCGGAG
>JANXSY010000192.1 GCA_025356435.1 Isosphaeraceae bacterium
GCCTTACAACGCGATTTGCTGACCGAGGAATATCAGCGACTCAACGTACCAGAGCCGTGGTCAGAGAAAATCCGGCACCTGCTGGCGGCCGTGGTCAGGCTCGCCGCATGACAGCCGTCAGTTCTGGCAAAGTGCAGTATTATCATACGGACGCTAAATTAATTTACATAGATATGTATGGATTAATCGTTCAACTTGCACAAGTTCAGGCGAACGATTTTACGCTAGATCCTAGCTATCGAAACAGCGCCCGGACTTCAGTCGCGTCGCGCTGTGGCTGGTGTCTCTTGAAGTCAAGTATAGATGGTTTTGAAGCTGCGTCCAGAATCGATTATGACTCAGATCGCAACTGATGAGCGGCCGTGAAATAGTGCCGGAGTCGGAGACCCAGCAGGATCAGGGTACTCATGGCGGCTGTGGCCGTGATGCCGAGGTAGACGAGGATCTGATAGCGGAGGGCTTCGAGGACGTCGGCCCCGGCGAGGAGCTGGCCGGTCGTCATGCCGGGGATCGCGACGATCCCGGCGATCATCATGTTGTTGATGACGGGGGTTAGTGACGCTCGCACCGCCGCCCGGAGCGCGGGCATGGCGGCCTGCCGCGAGGTCGCGCCGAGGGCAAGGCGTTGTTCGACGAGGTCGCGATCGGCTTTGAGGTCGGAGGCGAGTCGCTCGGCGGCCAGGGAGATGCCGGTCACGCTGTTGCCGAGGATCATGCCGAGGAGCGGGATGAAGGTTGACGGGCTGTACCACGGTTCGAGCCGTAGCGCCAGCTTGACGCTGATCGCCATCGTGACGGCGATCCCGAGTCCCATCGCGATCAACGCTTCGAGGCGGATCGTCCAGCGCGCCGAGGGTTGGCGGCTCCCGACCGTGTGCGACGCCACGGCGAGCATCACCGATGCGGCAAGGAGGACGATCCAGACATTATTGGCCGCGAAGATCGCTTTGAGGACGATGCCGAGCATCCAGAGTTGGACGACCAGGCGAACAACAGCGATGGCAAGCGACTTCACCTGACCGAGGCGTCGCCAGGCGAGCAGGATCATGCTGATGGCGAGGGGCAGGGCCGCCCAGGCAAGACCGAGCCAGTTGGGGGCGGCCGTTTTCATCCTCCATTCTCCTTGAGCCAGAACGACTCGTCAGCCCTCGCCAGTACGTCGAGAGTCGGGCCTTCGTCGACGACCCGACCCGCTTCGAGGACCACGGTCCGGTCGCCGAGCCAGGGGGTCTGATCGCGGTTGTGGGTGACGGCGATCGTCGTCAGGCCGTCGCGTTCTGACCGCCTTCGAAGCGCCTCGGCCACCTTGCGGGCCGCCGATGGGTCGAGCGCTGAGGTCGGCTCGTCGAGGCCGAGGATCGATGGCCCGGTCTGGAGCGCGACCGCGATCGCGAGCCGTTGCCGTTCTCCCCCCGAAAGGCCGGATGCATCGCGATCAAGCCACGACGGATCGAGGCCGACTTCGATCAGAGACTCGGCGAAATCGCGTTCGGCCGTCTCTCCCGTGATGACATGAGCAAAGGCAAGGTTGTCGGCCACCGTGCCGGGCAGGGGCCGGGGCGTCTGGAAGACCAGGCCGATCCGCCGTCTCAGCGCCATCACGGGAAGCGACAGGATCGGGATATTGCCCAGAAGAATTCGCCCTTCGCTCGGATCAGAGAGGCGGTTCAGCAGACGGAGCAGGGTACTCTTGCCCGCACCTGAGGGACCGATCAGAGTCGTCCGGCTGCCGGCCGGGAAGCTGAGGTTGATGGCGTGGAGGATCTCGGTGCCGCCCCGCTGCGCGGAGATCCGTTCGAAGATCAAGGGTTCATCGGGTGCTCGGGCGGCTGAAGATCGAGAATGGGGCAGCATGCCGGCTCGGTTGGGTTGAAAGGGGTTGCCAGAACCGCGACGATGGTGGAAGAGGACGAGACGCGTCTCGGACCGAACGACCCATGCCCCGGTGAACGATGGCTCTCGATCTGCTGACCCGCCTCGACCCGCTCCGACGTGTGCGCTGTCCGTTTTGCTTTGAGCGATTCCGGGCGATTGAGATGCATCTTCGATGCAACGATCATTATTGCAAGACCGACTTCGCTCGGATGATCGACGACCCGATTCTCTCGCGTGCCCTCAACGGCCCCCGGTGGACGGAGGGTGCGTCTTCCGGCGCGAGCCTGCGCGGCCCCTGGTGGGTTGACCCGCGCCTTGACGAACGACGCGGATTACGCAGGCATCTCGACTGGATCGTCCTCCCGGGCTCCCTGAATTGTAAGACCTGCGGCAAGCCGACCGATTACCGGCTCTGTCCGAGATGTCATGCGCACCTGCCCGACTCGGTCGTGACGCTCGACCACGGTCACATCGCGGTTTTTGGTCCTCAATCGGTCGGGAAGACGACGTTCGTGACGGTTCTGCTCCACGAACTCGACCACCGGATCGGCCCCGAGATGGGTTTTATTCTTGACCCGCTCACCGACGAGATCCGCGATCGATACGACCGCGAATATCACGAGCTAACCTATGGTGGCGGGGGGTTTGGCATCGGCGAAGACCTTCAGGCCGATACCTATCGCCGCAGCCACTCGGCCAGCCCCAGCATCGAGACGAATCGCGGCATCCTCCAGCCGCTCGTCTACAGGCTGACGCCACGATCGGGACGAGGCAGGAAGTTGAGCACGCTGCTCTCCTTCTTTGACACTGCGGGCGAAGATTGGGAGATGAACATCGACCTCCTCCGGGGCGAGGCGCGCTACCTCAAGCTCGCGAGGGGGCTGCTGTTCCTCGTTGACCCGCTCCGGATTCGCGAAGTGGCCCACGACCGCCGCCTGCACCTGACCGAGAAAGAGAGTCATGTTCCCGCCGCTGACTATCTCAGCGACGTCCGCAAACTCGGCACGTTCTTCCTGAAGACGCCGGTGACGACGCCGATCGCGATCGTCCTCAACAAGCTCGACCGTTGGGGCAGCCTCATGGAACCCGGTACGGCTCTCTACGACATGGCTCGTTCGGTCTCGACATCGCCGCCCGACAAGGCGCTCGATCGGCAAATTCACGACGAAGTTGAGTCGGCCCTGCGTCGGTGGGGAGCAACAGCCTTTCTTGAACACCTTGACGTGTCCTTTCCCAACCATCGTTTCTTCGCCTGTTCCGCGCTCGGCGATGCGGCTCAAGAGCGCGATGACGAGGCGCAACCCCTTCCGACGCCTCTACTTGTCGATCGCCCTGTCCTGTGGTTGATGGAGCAGCAAGGTGTCCTGCGTGTGCCGTGAAGCGACGTCCGATGGTGAGCGATCTTCGTCTCTACGATCCGCGTTGACGACTTTTCCAGGTCCGTGTTAAGATGGGGCATCTCTTCGGATTATCCTCTCGCGATCGCACCCTCCGTCGCCATCTCCGTCCACTCTCGACGCTGGGGAGTCTCGACCGTGCGCAAGCTACTGTCTCGCTGGGTCTTCGGGTCGTTGGCCTTGGGGCTTCTGGGCAGCGTCGTCGCGCGTGGACAGGAGGCTCCTGCCCCCCTCCCAGACCCTCCCAAGATTCCAGAGGTCACACTAGGACCAGTCCTGGCGACCCACCCGGTCCGCAAGACGGCGCTGGGGTTTGTGAACGAGCAGAACCGCAAGCAGGTCTTCAACGAGCGATGGATCGACGCCTCGCTACTGCCGGGCGAACAGGGAATCTGGGTCCTCGACTTCGCGTTCAAGCCGGTGCGAATCATCACGATCGAAGTTCCGGGCAAGGGGCGTCGTCAGATTCATTACCTGTACTATCAGGTGGTCAATCGTACCGGCAAGGCGCGGATGTTCGTGCCCCAGTTCTCGCTCGTGCCCGACGAGGGCGACCGGGTTGAGGACGCGGTCATCCCCAAGGCGGTCGAGCTGATTCAGAACCGCGAAGACCCGCTCATCAAGCTCCACGGAGCGGTGAACATCATGGGCGTTGTCCCCCCCAGCATCAAGTCGGGGATCGATGACGCGGTGTTTGGCGTCGCGGTCTGGGACAACGTCAACCCTGCCGCCGACAAGTTCAGCGTCTACGTCCGAGGCCTCTCTGACGGATACAAAAACGTCAAAGGCCCCGACGACAAGCTGGTGACCAAGTACAAGACGATCCGGATCGACTTCATTCGTCGCGGCGACCAGTTCCAGCTCAAAGAGAAGGAGATTCAGCTCCTCGACCCGCCCTATGAGTGGGTCTACTGGTGAGCTGAGGCGGTTGATCGATCGACATGTTGATAAAGGCCCACGTCATCAATTTGACGCGGGCCTTTTCATCAATGGATCTCATATCGAGCTGGATCGACGAGTCCCAGTTGGGCGAACGCCGCCAGCCTGAGCCGGCAACTGTCGCATCGGCCGCACGACAAACCGGCTTCGGTGGGGTCGTAGCAGCTATGGGTCAAACCGTAGTCGACGCCGAGTGCGAGACCTCGCTCGATAATTTTTACCTTGTCGAGATGCAAGAGCGGTGCGTGAACCCGGAACCGGCCGGTCCCTTCGACGCCCGCCTTGGTGGCAAGGTTGGCGAGGGTCTCGAACGCGGTGAGAAACTCGGGCCGGCAGTCGGGATAGCCCGAGTAGTCGACACAGTTGACGCCGACGAAGAGGTCAAACGCCCCCAGGGTCTCGGCCCAGGCCAGCGCGATCGAGAGGAAGACGGTGTTCCTCGCGGGGACATAAGTGATCGGAATCTCCGAGGCCATTGTCGCCTCGTCGCGATCTTTGGGAACGTCGATCGCACTCGTGAGGGCGCTGCCGCCGAAGGCACGAAGGTCGATGGTCTGCTCGACGTGTCGGACGGCCCCGAAGGCCTGCGCCACACGCCTCGCAGACTCGATCTCGACGAGATGGCGCTGGCCGTAGAGGATGGTCAGCGCGTAGACCTCGTAACCCTCCGCGCGGGCCTCGGCCAGAACCGTGGCCGAGTCGAGCCCGCCCGAAAGCAGGACGACCGCCTTCGATCGTTCGCCCATGGTCGCTCCTACCGCTAGAGTTCAGCCGATGATCGCGTCGGCCTCGATCTCAACCAACGCCGCACCGTCAATCAGTTTGGAGACCTCGACGAGCGTGGTCGCAGGCCGGATCTCGCCGAAGAATTCGCCGTGAACCCGGCCGACCTCTTCCCACTGGCTGATATTCGTCAAGTAGATCCGGGTTCGGACGACGTGGTTGAGCGAGCCGCCGAGGGCCTCGATCGCGGCCTTGATGATCGTCAGGGCCCGGCGCGACTGGGCTTCAAGAGTTGCGCCGAACGTGCCATCGGCCTCGATCCCGACCGTGCCCGTCACCGCGATCTGAGCCCCGACCCTGACAGCCCTCGAATAGCCGATCTTCGGCTCCCAGGCTGACCCTGATGACGCCAGTTGACGCCCGCCCTGGGTGGTCACGCTAATGTTGACACTCTGCGACACGATGAACTCTCCGCAACCCGTCTCGTTCTCAAGGCCCACCCTTCGGTCAGGGACGAGGCCCTATGATACCCATGATCGGCCGACCTTTCAGGAGGGTAGAGGTTCACGTCAGGAGGAAAGCCGAGTGAGATCTCTGGGCCGAATGAAGTCATCGGGATGGCACGATCGTCGGACGCGGCGGCAAGAGTGGGCACGCACCTTCCACGATCGGAATGTGGCCGATCCCCGCCGCGTCCCCCTCCCAGGCATCCACCCAACTCGTCCAGGCGACGCCAGGCGCGACGAGTTCGCTCGTTTCGTTGGAGGCGTCGATCACTCGTTCGACGTCGCTCATCGCGTAGAGGCCGGCAAGGACCGTCGTGATGGTCTGGCGGGCTTCGTCGTCGAGTCGGAGCATCCAGCCCGGTTCGATCACCCGCGCACAGAGGTGTCGGTCTGACTCCTCGAAGGCAATTCGCGCGGCCGTCTCGGGCCGGTCATGGTCGCGCAGTTCGATCGTGATCCGGTTGGTCGAGCATTCAATCCGCGCGGTCGTCGGCCTCGTCCGTCCGATCGATCGACTCTCTTCGAGCAAGTAGAGCACGCCGCGATCGACGAAGTGGCGGATCGCTTCCTCGACGTGGTGGATCGACTCGCTGACCTTGTGCGACGGCCCCAGGCCCATCCCCACCTCGGCCTCGCGGTCTCGCTTGCGGAGCTTGGCGAAGAGCTTCGGGACCGTGCCCGAGTGGAACCCTCGCCGCAAGAGCCGACTCATCGTCTCGCCGTGGTGGCCGATCGCGACCGGGCGGAGCCGCTGAGGTCGATTCGCCTCATAGAGCTTCCAGTTTTCCTTCAATTCCCAGACAAGGAAGCCAAAGAGGCCCGGGATCAGGAAGACAGTCGTCCCCGCGATCGTGTTGGCAATCCCTTCCCCGAGCGGGCGCAACGGGGCCTTGATGATCCCGAAGATCGTCGGACTCATCGGTAAGATGATCTTGTGAGAGACTGTCACAACCGGAAAATGTTTGATAGGATTGATCTGAGGTTCGATCAACAGGTTGAGATAGATTCTTGCAACATAGGCGATGACCAGCCAGACGAGGCCCGCGACGGCCTTGCCGGCCAGTGCCAGGCGGCTCTCACCGCTCCGGAATCTCAGCCACTCGTCGACGGTGTAGATCAGGCGTTCGAACAGCTCCAGGCAGGCCTTGAAGAATTCGAGGATGCCTCGGAAGAAGTTGGGCAAGACGTCGTGCCAGATCCGCTGGCCGACCCGCGAAGCCCCGTCCGCTGCGATCTCTTCGACCACGCGGCCCTGACGCGAATTCATGAAGACGGCGAGGGCAAGGAACGCCACGCCCTTGATCGCCAGCCCGACGAAATCGGGACGCGCCAGCCAGGGGATTCCCAGGGAGAGGACACTCAAGAGGATGATCGGCTTTACGACCCAATCCCGCGTCAGCAAGACGGGGCGACTCGACACAATCGAGCGGATTGCGGACCGGTCGAAGACCCAGGCGGGTGCCGAATAGAAGATCGCCTTGAAAATCTGACCGATCAGCCCGCAGATCCGGAAGAAGGCCGCGCGAAACTTCGGTACGTTGATCAGTCCCAGGAGCAGTAGGCCCAGCGACGTGAATGAGAGCGTATTCATCAGTTCGGGCTTGGTGCCGAAGATCAAGCCGAGCAGCGGCCCGACGATGTGCTGCAAACCTTCGAGCACGATAAACGCCCCGCCGAATGGGAGCGCGATCGTGCGAGTGAGTACGCGGCCGAGCTTCGTGCCGAAGGCGAGAGAGCTGGCCCTCTGGAGGCCTCGAAGGTAGATCTCACCTCGGTGATACACCCCTTCGAGCGAGCGGGCCAGCTCTGCGTCCGCCTGGAGGAGGGCATCACCCCGAATGAACTCGCGGAGGCCTGAGAGGTCGTGCAACTTGATATGGCTGCGCGAGATCGTGTCGCGCAGGTCTCCGATCCTGAGGTAACCCCGTTCGACGATCAGGTCGAGCAGCTCCTCGACCAGTTTCCGTCTCGCGGCACGCTCGGGAAGGTTGGCCGGCCGGAGCGAGACGCGGTCGAGAGCGTCACGAATTCGATCTCGAAACCGCTCGCGGATCTGCCGTTCCTTGAGCTGGATGGCGTGCTCGACCAGCAGTTCCAACCGGCCTCGCTCGGGCTCGGGTCGACGCATCCGCCGGAGACGATAGTCGGCATGTCGAAGATGTGAGAGAACGAGAATCTCACGATGGTCGGGCAAGAGCCGCTTGAGGGGGCGCTTGCCGAGCGAGATGGCCCAACCCACGAGATCGACGGAATAGATGGCCCGCTCTTGATCCGAGCAGACCTTCTGGAGGTCGTAGAGAAGTCGAGCCTCGCGCGGCCAGAGACCTTTGGACGCCCGATCAAGGAATGCCGGCAGCGCCCGTCGCCAGCGCCCCGCCTCCTCGGCATCGAACCCGATCGCGGCGCGAAGCCTCCGCGTGAGCTTGTCGAGTTCGCTCCGAGCACCGGCCCGGGTCCGGGGTCCTTCGATCGCCGTTGCGAGCCGGGCGGCTCGGGTGCGAAGGATCGCGGCACGGACGTTGTTTCCCCGTTTTGAAGCCGCCTCGGCGCTCGCCTTCAGGCTATCCCAGCGCCCTGGGTCTCTCTCGGAAGGGGCCGCATGGTCGACGGTTTCGGTCTCGTCGATCGGTTCAGATTCATCGTCAGACTCGTCGAGCGTCGCGGAGGGCCGGTCGGGAGCGCCGGGCGGCCGGGTCGCGTCGAGCAGGGCGATGAAATCAACGTCGCTCGCGAAGATGTCGCGGGTCGCGGTGTGGTCGTCGATCGCGGGGAAGGTGTGCGGCAGGAGCGCGGGATGGAATGCGAGTTGTTCGAGATAAACCGCCGCAAATTCGATGTAGGTCGTCCTGTCATCGGCCGGGAGCATGAGGTATTGATCCTCATAGAGCACCGCGCGTGCCTCAGCGAATTCGACTCGGCCGAGCCGGTTGATACGCGATTCGGCCCAATCTCCGTTGATCGGAAAGAGGTTGCTCCGCTCCTCGAAAGCCAGGTGGACCCGCGCGTGAAACAGTTCGCGCCAGTAGGCGGTCAAGACCTCCGCGCGGGGCCGGGCCGTCTCGTCGGAATCGGGTTGGACGAGCAAGATTAAAAAGTCAGGGATCGGTTCGGCGGGATCGATCCCCAACTCTTCATGTGTCGAATACACAAGCGCCGCTCGGGCGGTCGTCGAGAACCCGCCGCGATGCGGCACGTGTCGCCCGAATGCTCCGACGCCGTGCACGCCCCGGATGACCCGATGCAAGATTCTCGCCGGGATCAGTCGTACCCGAGGGTCGGCCGCCTGGAGAGTCTGGGTCAGCTCATCGAGCAGGATGCCCTGCGCCTCGACGGTGCTCATCGACACGGAACTCCAAGGTCCAGGGACTTTTCTGGGACTACTTGCGGATCTTGGCGAGTTCTTCGCCGATCGTCGTCATCAGGGGCGCGATCGTCGAGACGCTGAAGTCGAACTTCGCGCCCGCTGCCTCGAACAGTTCGGGCAGAGGCTTCGCCCCGCCGATCGCGAGTGCCTGCTTGTACGACGAGACCGCGCCGGGACGGTCCGTGAGGCTCCGCTTCCAGATCTGCAACGCCCCGAGCTGGGCGATGCCATACTCGATATAATAAAAGGGGTACAGGAAGATATGAAGCTGCCTGTGCCACGAGTGCGAGCGAGCCTCGTCGTGTCCCGACCAGTCGACGCTTCCCCCGAAGCGATCCATCAGGTCGTGCCATGCCGCGCGTCGCTCGTCGCGGGTGTGGCCGGGGTGGAAGTAGATCCAGTGCTGAAAGGCATCCACCGTGGCGATCCACGGGAGAATCAAGACGATGCCTTCGAGAAGTTGTTCATACGAGCGATCGGCGTCGGCGTCGTTGTAAAACTGGGCGAGGTTTCGTGCCCCGAGCAGTTCCATTGACATCGACGCAACTTCGCAGAACTCGATGGGGCTCTCCCGATAGGCCCCAAGCGGCTCGTTGCGGGCGGCGAACGAGTGGAAGGCGTGTCCGCCTTCGTGGAGAAGGGTCCTGAGATCGCCGTCGAGCCCCACAGCGTTCATGAAGATAAACGGCAGACGGCGGTCGTCGAGACTCGTCTGATAGCCGCCGGGAGCCTTGCCTTTGCGGTTGGCAAGGTCGAGCAGGTCGTGGTCACGCATGAAGGCGAACTGCGCCCCGAGTTCGGGGTCGACCTCGGAGAAGATCACCTGGCAGCCTTCGGCCAACTTATCGACGTCGGCGAAGGGTCGGAGCGGGGCTCGGCCGTGCGGATCGACGGAGAGGTCCCACGGACGCAGGGTCTCAACCCCGAGCGCGAGACGTCGGTCTTCCTGGATCTTCCTTGCGAGCGGGACGACCGTCTTCTCGATCGCATCATGGAACGCGCGGGCGTCGTCGACTCCGTAGTCGAACCGTTCGCGTGCCTTGTAGGCGTACTCCACATAGCTGAGAAATCCCGCTTCGTGGGCAATCTCTTGGCGGAGGACGATCATTCGGTCGAACAGGTCGTCCAGGGCGTCTCGGTCCTGGAGGCGTCGGATGGCGACGAGTTCCCAGGCCGCCTGGCGACGGGTTCGCTCGGTCTCTTCGAGGAAGGGGGCCATCTGTGCGGGGGTGCGCTCCTGGCCCTCGAAGGTTACTGTCATCGCACCGATGAGTTTTTGATATTTCTGGTCGAGCTCAGCGAGTTCGGTCTCGCGAGGGATGTTCGCCTCGCGATAGAGGTCGCGTCGGCTCGCCTGCGAACGATCGAAGACGTGATAGCGATCGGCCGGTAGACCAGTCCGGTGGGGCGAGTCGAGATACTTCTCGCGGAGGTCGTTGAGCAGCGGCTTGAGCTTGGGGCGGACGTCTCTGACGAACTCGAGGTGCGCTGCCTCGCAGGCGGGGTCGTCGGTCTGGCAGGTCATCGCGATGTGGCGACGCTCGCCCTCTTCGGAGACGGCGGCATTCACCTCGTCGCCGTCGATCAGCCAGCGCTCCAACTCGGCGGACGAGTTGATAGGACGGTCGATGAGCGTGCGATACCAGGGCTCGATCTCGTCCCACGTCTTGAACGTGGCGTCGGTCGGAAGCCATCGGCGTGGGAACGGCTCAGGCGTATACGTTGTCGCATTCATGCGTGATTCGAGTCCTGAGAGCTGCGGATCGGAGTGTGTTTTAGACGACCCGTTCGACCATCCTCGCGCCGATGGTGAGCATCGCGAGCATCATCCACGCGGCGACGGTCGTCACCAGGACGGTGGCCATCACGCACTGGACGGATTCGAGAAATCCCCTCGAATGGCCGAGCGAGCCGATGGTATGAAAGAGCATCATGACGGCGGTCAGGCCGCAGATCAATTCAACCGAGCCGGTGACGAAGACGATGATCGCCACGCGCCCGGCGGGCTCGCGCGCGGCTGTGAGGATCAGCGCGACCACGAAGACGGCGAAGATCGTGTGCCAGAGCCGCATCCCCGCCTCTCCCTTGATCCACGCGATCCCGCCCGTTGATCTGCCCATGATAACCAAGTTTCGTCGAAAAATGACCGCGCAAAATGCCTTCCGGCCCGATAGCCTAGTGACTCGCCCGGCCTTGTCTGAAATCGACCATTCGCCGACCGATCGCCCCGAAGGAGCCCGTCAGCCCATGGCCACAGGTGCCAGCCCGACTCAGTATCGCTTTTCGTTCGGCCCTTGGAACATCAGCACCGGAGCCGATCCGTTCGGCCCTCCCGTGCGCAATGAGGTCGAGTACGGTCGTAAACTAAAGGCCTACAAGGAACTCGGATTCGACGCCGTCCAGTTCCATGACGACGATATCGTCCCCGACGGCCTTGATTGGCCGGCTCAGCAGAAGGGGATCGCGGCCGTCAAGAAGATCCTCGAAGGTGAGGGGCTTTACGTCGAGATCGTGGCTCCCCGCCTCTGGGAAGATCCCCGGACAATCGACGGCGCGTTCACCTCGAACTCGGCGAGCGACCGCCAGTATGCCCTCGACCGCTCCCGACGCGCTGTCGATATCGCTCGCGAGATGAATTGCAAGAACTACGTCCTCTGGCTCGCTCGTGAGGGAACTTACGCCCGCGAGTCGAAGTGCGCCAAGACGGCCGTCGCCCGGATCGTCGACGCCTGGAACGCGATCCTCGAACACGACAAAGAGATCCGAATCCTCGGCGAGGCCAAGCCCAACGAGCCGATGGACCAGGCCTATCTGCCGACCGTCGGCCACATGATCGGCATCGCGTATAAGACGATCGACCCGAGCCGGTCGGGCGTCTTGATCGAGAGCGCCCACTCGATTCTCGCCGGCCTCGACCCCGCCGACGATATGGCCTATGCCCTCTATCACGACAAGCTCTGGAGCGTCCATCTCAACGACCAGAACGGCCTTAAGTACGACCAGGATAAGGTCTTCGGCGCTGCCGATCTTCGCCGCGCCTTTGACCAGGTCTGGACCCTCGAAAAGAACGGCTACGGCAAGAACGGCGAATGCATCGGTCTCGACATCAAGGCGATGCGAACAACGGTCGTCGAAGACTCGATGTTGCACCTCAAGCACTCGATGACGATGTTCCTCCGCTTGCTCGACATCGTTCGTGGTGTCGACGAGGCCAAGGTCGAAGAACTCCGCCAGAACCGGCAATATGAGCAGCTCGAAATGCTCATATTGAATGCGATCACCGGCCGCTCTTAATCACTGTCAATGAGTCTTGAGCGGGACATGCTGAGGTCAAGGCATGTCCTGCTCAGTCCTTCGGAACGAGGCACCAGCGGATCGTTTCCAGTTGGTCCAGGTCCGCCGGCGGCTGATCGTTCGTGTTCCGGGTCTTGGTGATCCGTTCGAAGAGGGCGTCGGTCAGCTCTCGTTTCTTTTCGGCGAAGGCTGGACGCTCGGCAAGGTCAGCGTCTTCGTTCGGGTCGGTCTCCCGGTCGTAGAGGTGCTCATAGGGGCCGGGGGTAGGGTCGTCGGTCACGAAGCCCTCCCGCCGCCGCCGTCGTCCCGATCCAATGATCAGTTTGAATCGCCGGTCGCAGAGCATCGCCTCCTCGTTTTCGAGGTATTCGCTGAAGACGTAGCGCCTTCCCCCCTCGCCCGGTATTCCCTGGGCCAGCGCGGCGAAGCTGTGTCCCTGAATGTCTGGCGGGGGCGAGATTCCCACTAATTCGAGCAGGCTCGGCAAGAGGTCGACGTGTTCGATCAGCTCGTCAATCTGCGTGCCGGCCGCGAGGTGTTTCGGCCAGCGAATAATCAGCGGCACCCTCACAGCCTGCTCGTAGAAGCAGTGCTTCTCGAATCGGCCGTGATGACCTCTCAGATACCCATTGTCGCCCAGGTAGACGACGATCGTGTTCTCGGCCATGCCGCTCGCGTCGAGCGCGTCGAGCACCTGGCCGACTTTCGAGTCGAGATAAGAAATCGACGTATAATAGGCGGCCTCAATTCCTTGGGTCTGTTCGGGGGTGATCCCGCGAAAAACCTTCGGCATCGCTCGGCGATCGGCCTCGCTGACGGGCCGGGCTTGGAATTCCTCGGGCTTGAAGCGGTGCAGGCAGTCGTCGGGGAACTTGAACGGTGAGTGCGGCTCGTTATAGCCAAGCACCATCAAAAACGGGTCAGACCGATGCTGATCGAAGAACTCAACCGCCTTCTTCGTGAAGTAGGTCGCTTCCATTGAGGCGTCGAGCAATCCGTAAGAGTTCACATCGGCATTGAGCCAGACGGTTACCGGATCTTTGAATGGACGCCAGGGAACGACATGATCTTTCGGCCGAGACGGGTTGGCGCGACGATGCGTCTCCCAATCGGACGTGTCGATCCGATCCTTGAAGCCGTGTTTGAGCTGCGAATTGAAGTGCATCTTGCCGTAGGCGGCGGTCAGATAGCCGCGATCGCCAAGCCAGTCGCCGAGGGTGACGGCCGTCGCGGGCAGCGGGGTCTGAAGCCGGGTAACGCCGACCGCGTGGGGGAGCTTGCCCGTAATCAACGACTGCCGGCTCGCGGTGCAGACCGGGGCGTTGCAATAGGCCCGACGAAAAGAGACACCCTGTTTGGCCAGGCCGTCGATCCGGGGGGTCGCGCCGTGGGGATCGCCATAGCATCCGAGCGTGTCGGCCGCGTGGTCGTCACCGAGGATGATCAGGATGTTCGGACCCTTGGCCTTGACCTTCGACAACTTCGCCGCATCAGCGCGTCGAGACACCCCTCCGCGCAACGCGAAGAGACCGGCGGCCATCACGATCGCAACCACGATCGCCGTTAGAGGCCAGGCCCTGCGTCTGATCAGGCAAGAGGGAGTCCGCATGATCCGTCTAAACTCCGCACGCGGGGACGATCGATTTCGGCCCGGGGCTTATGGGTAGAGAAGTGCCTTGGCGCGAACCCGTCGGAAGTCCGCCGATTCCTCACTCCAACTCGCTCGGATCGAGGCCAGGTCATCGCCTGAGAGCAGTCGGTCGTACGCGTCGCGATCGGCAAGCATCCGCAAGAATCCCTCGGACTTCCAGTGGACCCGATAGAGCCGCCGGAGCACGGTCGCCATGCCGACTCCCAGGTCAACCGGGTCGAAGCGAGACCAATCACTGATGATTATCTGGACGCCGCCGCAGTCAACACCCGTGTACTCCCGTTCCTTGGGCGAGAACCGGATCGGCACGAACCGGACGCCACTAAGGTGCAGGTCATCCAGCGCGCGAGCGAAGACCCGGGGATCGATCCAAGGGGCCCCAACTCGCTCGAAAGGGGTGTCGGTCCCTCGCCCTGTCGCGAGGTTGCTCGCCTCCAAGAGGCCGATCCCGGGATAGAGCATCGCCTCGGTCAGACTCCGCATGTTCGGCGAAGGGTTCGTCCAGGTCAACCCCGTTCGGTCGTAGAGGTCGGCCCGATTCCAGCCTTCGCAGGCGACCACCGTCAGATTGGCCGCGATCGAACGCTCAACGTTGAACAGCCTCGCCAACTCTCCGACCGTCATCCCGTGCCGAACAGGCAGCGCATGATAGGCGATGAATGATCCGAAATCTGGGTCACGCACCGGCCCGGAAACAGCCGTTCCACCGATCGGGTTCGGCCGGTCAAGGACCATCACCGCAACCTGATTCTCCTTCGCCGCTTCAAGGACGAGTCCTAGTGTGCTGATGTAGGTATAAAATCGAGCACCGATATCTTGGATGTCGTAGACGACGACGTCGATCCCTTGGAGGTTCTTGGCCGTCGGCTTTCGGGTCTTGCCGTAGAGGCTCACGATCGAGAGGCCGGTCTTCGCGTCGGTGGCGTCGTTCACCTCGGTGTCGACCAATCCACGAATGCCATGTTCGGGGCTGAACAGGCGGACGAGCGTCACGCCGGGGGCCTTGTGGAGCACGTCAATCGTCGACTCTCCCGACTTCGTCCGTCCGGTCTGGTTCGTCACCAGGCCGACACGCTTCCCCTTCAACTCACGGAATTCATGCGTTGCCAGCACGTCAATCCCGCAATCGACCCCGCGGATGGGCGAGACCGACGGGGCAGGGGATCGGCCTCGAGCGGTGGTCATCGGGGCAACGATCGGAATATCGACAATTGCCGAGGCAACGATTGTCGCGATCTCAGCGCGGGCGGGAAGCGGATTCCCCTTGCCATCGGGGTGGAGCCGGCTGGTCAGGACGACGACGAACGTCCGCGAACTCGGATCGACCCAGAGGCTTGTGCCGGTGAACCCGGTATGGCCGAAGCTCGACTCGTCGAACAAGGCCCCGCGCGGCGAACTGAAGCCCGTCGCGATGTCCCAGCCGAGACCGCGCCGTTGTCCCTCGGGCGTCTCCCCAGCGTCGATCATCTTGCGAACAGTCAAGGGCGCGAGCACTCGTCGGCCGTCTCGCCCTTTGCCACCATCAAGGAGCATCTGCGCGAAGACCGCGACGTCATCGGCCGTGCTGAACAACCCGGCATGACCGGCGACTCCGCCGAGTGCCCTGGCGCGCGGGTCGTGGACCACACCTCGAAGCATCGTCTTACCGTCCGACTCAGTCGGGGCGATCCGGCTGAGCTTGGAGGGGTCAGGGCGGAAACCGGTGTCGGTCATCCCGAGTGGTTCAAAGAGGTTCGATCGTGCGAACTGGTCGAGCGTCACCCCGCCGACACGTTCGACCAACCGGCCGAGCATTTGGAAGCCGACGTCGCTATAGACAAACCGTTCGCCCGGCGCTGCTTGCAGCCCGATTGCGGCGAGCCGATCCCACGCCCTGGCCGGGCCGCCGTCATAGTCGCGGATTGAATTGTCGGGGATCAGCCCGGCTCGGTGGCGGAGCAGGTGATCCACCGTGATCTCTCGCTTGCCATTCGAGTCGAACTCGGGCAGGTGAACGACCAGGGAATCGCCGAGTCGGATCTTGCCCCGTTCGAGCAGGACCATCGCCGACGAGGCTGTCGCTATCGGCTTCGTGAGCGAGGCCATATCGAAGATCGTGTCGCGCGTCATCAGTTCGGAAGTCGGCACGAGTGCGCGATTTCCATAGGCTTTGGCATAAGCAACCTTGCCGTCACGTCCCACCAGCACGACCGCCCCGGGGAACATCTTCCGGGCTATCGCGCGATCGACCACAGCGTCGATCTGGGAGAGTCGGGAGCGATCAAGGCCGACAGTCTCAGGGCTCGCCTCGGGCAAGCCCGCGTGCGCCGTCGACTCGAGCATGAGGAGGATGAAAAGAGCGTGTCGAGGGTCGATTCTCAACGGATTTCCTCCAGAACGGGTGGGCCAGCCTTGGGTCGATCGACCAATGGACTGACGACGAGCGAGACTAGCAAGACGGTCCCCGAGCCCACGAGTGCCCACCAGGGATAGGCAACCGTTGTCAGGAAGGCGAGCGAGGAGACGACGGCGATCGCGACGATCATCCCGACAAACGCAGCCCGTTCGCCGACCTTCGTCAGCATCCCGAGCAAGAACAATCCGAGCAAGATACCCATGACGAACGAGGCGATCGCAAGAGCGTTGTCGACCACGCTCTGAGTCTGCTTCATCGCGCCAAGGGCCACCACCACCTGCACCACGCCCCAGAACACCGTCGAGACTTTCGACAATCGAACCAGCCTGCGTTCGTCGGTCGCCGGAAACAGCGGGCGATAGAGATCGTTGACCGTCGTCGAGGCTGAGGCGCTGATCGCTCCGGACAGAGTACTCATCGTGACCGAGAAGATCGCGGCGATCACGAGGCCGAGCAGCCCGGTCGGGAGATAGTCCTTGATGAATGTCGCGAATTCACCGTCCTTGCCGAACGGCCTTCCCTGATAGAGAACCCATAGGCCGATGCCAATGAGAAGGAAGAGCGCAAACTGGACGAAGATCAAGACACCACTACCAATCAGCGCCCAGGCAGCTTGTCTCTGCGAGCGGGCTGAGAGGTAGCGCTGGACCATCATCTGATCGGCCCCGTGCGTGCCGGTGTCGAGCATGAAGCCGCCGATCAGGCCGGCGAAGATCGTGTACGGCCGGCTCAACATCGTCTGGACCAAGCCCCACCATCCAGCGAAGTCTGTCGGCGCGGCGAGGCCCTCGGTCCCCAGGCTGATGACGCGGAATTTCCCGGCCGCCTGTCCTTGCTGCCAGACCGTCGACCAGCCCCCCGGGATCGTCTTCAAGAGGATCACCAGCGCGACCGACGCAGCGATCAGATAGATGAAGAACTGGAGGACGTCGGTCCAGACGACCGCCTTGATCCCGCCCAGGAAGGTATAGAGCAAGGTCGAGGCCCCGATCACGACAATCGAGAGCCGGAGGTCCCAACCGGTGATAACTTCGAGAACCTTCGCCGCGAGGAACAGCCGCAGGCCCGAGCCAAGGGTGCGGGTGATGAGGAAGAGAATCGACGCCGCCTTCTGCGTCGCCCCCCCGAATCGAACCTGAAGGATCTCATAAGCCGAGAGGATCTCGTTCTTGAAATAAGGCGGCAGCAGCACGACCGCGACGAAGACCCGGGCCAATAGATAACCGAGAGCAAGTTGGAGGAACGTCATATCGCCCCGGTACGCGATGCCCGGAACGCTCAGGAACGTCACCGCGCTGGTCTCAGTCGCGACGATCGAGATCATCACGGCCCAGGCGGGAATGTTGCTCTCGCCAAGAAAATAACCCCGGAGCCCCTTCGCCCCCGACCCACCCCCGATCCTCGCACCCAGGAGCGTGCAACCGACGAGGTAGACAGCAATCACAGCGATGTCGATCGAATGCATGAACTCTCCGCGTGCCAGGAGTAGCGGATCTCCCTGGGGCACCCCACTCTACGGCCGCGCCGCGACGACTACCACTCCCCCTTTCGAGCGAACTCGCCGACTCGTCGTCATCAGGGCGGTCTCCCATCACGAGTTGGCTAAACGAACCGATGCTCAATACTCCAACCGACCCATACCCCACCTGACCTTCACGAACAGAGGCATATAGGACCAGATATCGTTTTCCGGCAGATGGTTACGCTCTAAGTCTCATGAAATCTCGCCGATCCTACACGATTCGCGGGACGCCCCTCCTCGATTTCCCGATGGTGTCTCGTGTACGGGCCACGACGGCGGCCCCGCGCCCTTTGAGTGAACACCGTGATTCCGAGGCTCCCATGTCCGA
>JANXSY010000227.1 GCA_025356435.1 Isosphaeraceae bacterium
GACCGCGCCTTGCCAGCGGCAGTCTTCGGCCCGGTCGATTTCTTGGCGTTCTCGCGATTGGCTTCGTTCCGCGCGGGGCTGGTCATCGGTGTCGCCTTTCGATGGTGATTGCGTGGATGACAACTGGACGCACGAGGGCTGACGCGCCGATGTCACGCAGACACTATCGAATTTGCGAAGAGGGTCGTCCCGTGATTCCACGCCTCTGGGACTCTGAACTGGTCCCGAATCTCTTCCAAGCCGAACACCAGCTCTTTTTCACAGCCAGATCGCTGGCTGGCGATCATTCCTGTTTGACGATTTGGAATCTCTTCACCCCACGCAGGGACCGTGCTAAACTCTTTGGCATTACGACCTGGGCCGTCAGCGCGAATAAAAAGACTCCGGCCCCCGTCTAGCCTATCCTCCTATCTCCGTCCGCGTGACACCACTCGCGATCGTCGCCCTTCCGACAATGAGAATTCCGTCCGGCTTTGCGAGCCGGGTTGGGGTGCTCCGGATCGGTTCGAGTCCCGAACACGTCGTTTGCCATGCGTGTGTCCCCGTTCGGGCGTTCGACCCATCCTTCAATGCTCTAAAGGCATTGAGAAAGGCTTCCTATGCTTTCCACGATCGCCGGCCTCCGGCGGCTCTCTCTCGTCGCCGGCGGGTTTTGCCTGCTCTCGACCTCCTGCCTCGCAGCTGAGCCGGCCGCCAAAGCGTCACAGAAGAAGGTCAAGGCCGAAGCGGAAATCCCCGCCGTCAGCCTGTTTGACGCTGTGAAGGCTGGCGACCTCGCCGTCGAGGCCGAAGGTAGCGGTGACGGTCGGATGACCCTCTCGCTCACCAACCAATCGCGCAAGCCCCTTAAAGTCGTCCTGCCCCCCGGCCTGATCGCCTCGGGCGCGGCTGGCCAGTTTGGCGGCATGGGCGGCGGTGGCGGTGGTATGGGCGGTATGGGCGGCGGCATGGGCGGCGGCGGCATGGGCGGCGGCGGCATGGGCGGCGGTGGTATGGGCGGCGGTGGTTTGGGTGGTGGTATGGGTGGTGGCGGCGGCATGGGCGGTGGTATGGGCGGCGGCGGCATGGGTGGCGGTATGGGCGGCGGTGGTGGTGGCGGTGCGATGCCGGCCTCGATGGGCATGATGATGCTCGGCCGTTTGATCATGAACCTCGTCGGCGACCGCGATAGCTGGAATACGGCTTCGCTCATGTCCGGCATGATGGGCGGCATGGGCGGTGGTATGGGTGGCGGTATGGGCGGTGGAATGGGCGGTGGAATGGGCGGCATGGGTGGCGGCATGGGCGGCATGGGTGGCGGCATGGGCGGTGGGTTCCGCTCGGTCCCCCCGACCGGCAACCCGTTCGCCACACTCAGTCCCGGCCAGACCCGCAACTTGCCAACCCGGCTTGTTAGCCTGAACGGCCCGAATGACGAAGCCCAGGTCAGCCTGCCCGCGAAGGGCGAGAAGCTTGAAATTGGCGACATCTCGCAGACTCAGGCGAACCCCCGCGTGCGTCTGGCCCTCAAGCGGCTGGCTGAGGATAAGGCACCAACGACCCTCTCGCAACTCGTCCTCTGGAACGTTTCGGCCGGCCTCGATTGGGACGCGATCGCCCGGCTCTCGAAGCCCTTTGCCAACGCTCACGAGCTGACCCTCGCGAAGTCGTTCGTCGCCCGGCTCGACGACCTCCCGAAGGATAGCAAGACCGGCTCGCTGGTTTATGAAGTGGTTGCGGCCACCGACGCCGACCAGGCGACGGCCGACTCCCTCACTGCGATCCTCAAGGACAAGACGATCCTGGGCCTCAAGGCCACGGTCGGCGTGCCGGCCCGTCCCGAAGGCCCGACCGTTGCCTGCAAGGTTCGTGTGACTGGCAAGACCGCGACCGTCGGCCTCTCCACCAGCGACGCCTCGGCGCTCGCCTGGACGACCGCCGGCAAATTTGACGTGACTCTCGCCCTCACCAAGGCTGGCGAATCCTCTTCTCTTGATTTTCCAGTCGATATTAATTTTTCAATATTATTTTTCATATCGTCTTCAATATTTTTTATATAATTTATTTCCGCTGGTACATCTTTA
>JANXSY010000295.1 GCA_025356435.1 Isosphaeraceae bacterium
CCTGACCCGACCATGCCCGCACCGTAGCCAAAGAGGAAACCCGAGCCGCCCGAACGGAGCTTGAGGAAGTCGCTGAACGCGGCCTTCATGCCGGTCACCACCTCGGCACCCGACGACGGGTCGACGATGGTGTAGCCTCGATTTGCCATCGGATAGGCACCGGTGAACACCGGGTTAACGGCCACGGTCGTCCAGTCAGGATAGCCATACTGGTTGATCTGAGTGACGACCATCGGGACGGAGGTCGAGACGATCCCCGCCAGGTTCTTATTCAGCCGCTGGTCATCGATCAGCCCGAAGAAGACCTCTTCGTCGATGATGAGGTTGAGGTTGAGCAGGCCAGGCTTGACATCTTGACGGAGCCAGTCGAAGTTCGAGCCCGAAGCGACCGGCCCGATCGCGCCGTTGGCCGAGCTCGGCACCTCGACGAATTCGAGCAGCTTGTACCAGCCGTCGCCCGTGCTGCCGCCGATGTGGGACGGATAGGGGGCGGCGGCGGTCGGCGGGTTGGTGAACGGGACGACCGACGCCCCGGTGTAGAACAGCTCGTCGACGAGGTAGGGATACGTCCTCGGCGTGTTGATCTTGAACTTGGTGCTCACGAAGTCGGGCGGGGTCGACGCTCCGGTAGGCTCGTTCGGGAGCGCCGTGAGGCTGCCGTCATTGACGCCGCGATAGCGGATCAGCGAGGTGTCGTTCTCATAGACGAATTGCTTGGTGAACAGGCCGGGAGAGCAGCCGGGGACGAGCGCGAGTTCGATCGGGCTAGTGAAGTCGCGGTCGTGGAACGGGAAGTAATCCCAGGTCGGGTCGTGCGGATTCGCCTGATTGATCGAGTGATAGACCTTCGCGACCGGCGTGGTGGCGTCGCCGAAGTAGACGGTCATCAGGTTGGCGGTGGCGGGGACGGCGGTCTGTTCGGAGTAGCCCCACGCGTAAGACGGGACCGGGGGCACGCCGCCGCCGGGGAGGTTCTGGAGGTGGTGGCCGCCGCGATAGGGCTGGAGCCTCGCCGCCGAGAACAACGACTGGACCGTGGCCCCCGGGGTCACGGAGTCCTTCGTGGGGCTGGTATTGGCGGTGGCGGTGGTGCCGCTGTTGCCGAGCGGAAACCGCATCGAATCGACGACGACCATCTCACGCTGGTCATAGGGCCGCGTGTCGAACGGGTTCGCGGGGCGGCGGAGATAGACCCAGTTCCAGTAGGTCTTGCCGGCCGGGGGGATCGGCGGGAAGAACCCGTTGGGGGCCGACGACGACGGGCCGGGGAAGGTCGCGTCGTTGGTCGCGAACTTGTTGGGGGCCTCCCCGGTCGTCGCCTTGGTTGTGCCGGTCGTCGTGACGACGGTGGCGATCGAGGAGAGGTCGGGCGAGCCGAACTGGAAGTAGCCATTGGTGTTGTTCTGGTTCGGCCTCCCGCCCGTGACGCCAGCGTTCCTCATGCCGTAGATCAGGTTCGTGAACGTGAACTGGTTCCCGGTCGGCGAGGGCACGTTGGTGATGATGGCCTGGCGGCCCTTGGTCTTGGCGTCGGCGAGGACGTCGGGCGACACGTCGCCGGTGATCGGGTTGGGGCGGCCGTTGGTGAAATTCGAGCCGATGACCGTGCCGTCGTCGGCCACGAGGATGAAATCCCAGCCGTCGAGGGCGATATTGTCGAGGTCACTGCTGCTCTTCAGGGCCGCACCGACCGTGTTGTCGTCGGTGAGGGTGTTGACGACCTCGACCGCGAGCCGGTTGAACGTCTTGGACGCGGGGGGCGAGGCATTGGTGTCGATCGGATATGTGGTGGCGAGCACCTCGTTGAGCGCGATCGGGTTGTATTCCATCCCGTGCTGCACGAGGAAGTCGCCGAGGGCACCAGCCGTCGTCGTCGCCGCGATCCACGGCGCGTTTCGCGAGGTAGCGGGATAAGTCTGTTCGTCGTAGATCGACGGATCATAGGCGAAATGATTGTTGGCCGACGGCACCGCGACGTTCGAGAAGACGACCCGCGCCGGGTTCGGCCCATTGGCCGGGACGATCATGAGGTCGGTGTTGACGAACCGGGTGGACGAGCAATCTGGATCGCGGAAGTCGATGATGTTCACGACGAACTGGCTGAGCTGCGCGAGTTCGACCGGGGTGTCGATCGCCTGCGGGGGCAGGATCGACTTGAATAACTCATAGGTCTCGCGAATCCACTTCTGGCGGACCGGTTCGGTCGGTTCGTTCGAGACCGGGAGCGGATAGTTGAGGTTGATCTTGCGGTCGCGATGCGCGACCGATGGCGTGACGATTGGCGGGAGCTGGTTGTTTGTCCCGGTCGTCAGGGCGAAGGGAAAAGTCGTCGGGATCGGCTGCGGATAGGTGCCCGGGTTGGGATACTGGGTCAGAGGGACCACGTTCTGGTAGTTGGGATACTGGACGCTGGAGGGGTTCGAGTTGTAGTTCATCCCGGTGAGCGAAGCGTTCGCCCCTGAGTTGAACCGGCTGTTCCAGCCGAAGTTCTGATCCTGGGAGAAGGTGTAAGTGACCGCCGTGCTGCCGACGGTGACCGACTGATTGAGGTTGAGCGGCAGCGGGTTATCGGGCGTGAAGGCGAAATTGATCAGGTCCCAGCTATCGGTGCTGAAGAGGCGTCGGCGCGTCGCACCGTCGGCCGGGTTAAGGAAGCTGATCGGCGCGAGATGCTTGAGCCGACTGTCGAGCGACGCGCCGTCGACATCTTGCGTCCGGTAGAGCCATTCGAGGTCGCTCGGGCCGAACGGAGCATCGAAGAGGTTGGGGGTATAGAGGTTCATCTCGTCGGCTTCGTCTTTATTGAGCGAGGCCGATGCGCCGGTCCAGGGGTAGTTCGGGTAGCCGTTGACCACGCCCTGATTCGTGATGTAACTCTGCTGAATCGGCGGATTGCTGACGAGATATTGGTCCTGACCATACGTCGGGTCGTTGTAGGGGAGCAGCGGCCCCTGGAGGGTGTTGACCCTGACGGACATCGTGCCCGAATTCGGGATATCGTTGCCGGTGTTCGGCGTGCCGGTGAGTACGATCTTGGGAGCGGGCGGTATCTGCTGTGGGGACTGGCCGCCGTACCACGAGGCCGGCTGGCCGTTGGTCCAGTCCCAGGGCATGGCCGCCATGACGGCGATGCCTGCCTCATTGCTCCACGAGTTCGTGGCACCGATACCCGGGATCGGCAAGAGATTCGACGTATAGCCGTGGAGTTGGTTGTTCGTGGTGTCGTTCTTCCACTCGCCGGCGACGGTGGCGCTGGTCGCGGGGCCTGTGGAGATCGGCTGGAGGAAGATGTCCCCGAGCGCGTAGTTCGACGTGTCGTAGCCGATCTTCTTGGGGACGCCGGCCGGCCGGAAGTAGCGGAAGAACCCGGCGCGACCCCACTTGTCGAATCCGGTGCCATAGTCGTAGACGTTCATCGGCCGCTGGTGCCACGAGACCACTCGCCCGACGCCCGCCGGGTCGATCGGCGTCGTGTACCGTCGGATGCGCTCGACCGGGAGTTGGAGCTGGCCCGCACCGTCGTAGTAATCGCCCGCGCCGTTGCCGGGGGCGTTGTAGAAGCCCTCACCGGTCGAGAGCGTCGAGGGCGAGGGGACGGGATCATTGAAGCCGGGGATGTGGAACGGGTAGAAGTCGGTCGAGTCGAAGTCGTCGTCGGTCGCGTCGGTCGGCGTCCAGAGGCCGTTCATGATGACGCCCGACCGGCCCGCCCGGACGGGGTTGGTGTAGACGAGGCTGGAGATCGTGACGTTCTGAGTCTGCGCGGTCTTGTAGCTGAACGGGGCGACATCGAGGATCTTCGGGATGCCATTCTTCTCGCCCCAACGGCCCATGACCGGGTCGAGGCCGCGAATGACCTGACCGTTGACGATCGTATCCTGGCCGTCGAGCATGCTATTCGGCATGTACCAATTCTGACCATTAACAAGAACGTAGTTGGTATCGTTGTTCAGACCAGCCGTCGGTTGCGTCAGGTTATTCTGCGGCACTGTGCCCGCGAGCAGGTTGCGAAGCTGGATCACGTCGACCGGATAGCCGTTGACATTGAACTGGCCCAGCCCGCCCCCGCCGACCCCGGCGTTGTCGTGCTGTGTATAGGTCGGATTGGCGGCGTTGTTGTTGCCGAA
>JANXSY010000009.1 GCA_025356435.1 Isosphaeraceae bacterium
GTCGGATTGCCAAACTGGTTGCGCGTGCAAGTGCGCAGCGAGAAGCCTCGATAGGCGAGCCGCGCGGTCTGCCAGCGTCGATCAGAGCCGCGTCGGTGCGGGGAGATCGAGGCGCGGCCTGGGGTGCGTGACTTCGAGCCCCTCGATGGTGCTCGTGTGCGGTGCGGAACTTCCAAAAATGCCGTGCCGAATGCCCATGCCAATCGAGTGCTCCCGTTTGTCGGTCTCGTAATCGAGATGCACGACCGCGACCGTGTCTCTTCTCTTCCAAGGCGCATGTCAAAACTCCAGATGAGCCGGCAGGGGTTTGGATCCGGCGCTCCGGGCCTGCTTGACCTCGGCGTCGGCGAATCGGGATTCGATGAACGGCAGGATTCGGCCGCAGATCGATTTGTTGAGCACGGCGCGACGATCCGGTTTCAAAGCGGTGCACGCTTTTTCGAGCCAGACCAGCGTATCGAGCGTGAGACGGTAGAAGACCTTCGAACCGATTTGGACGATCGGGCCGGACGACGCCGAGGGAAGGAATTCGGTGTCGATATCGCGCGTGAAGTAGAGCCATTCTTCAGTTGATGGTGTACTCAGTGTCACTACGGGAGATGCGGGAGATGCGGTAGATGTTTCGGACTCCCCGAGGTACGCATTCTGAGAGGCCGACCTCTCAACAACCTCTCGCGCGTTAACCCCCGGATAGTCGGAAACATCTACCGCATCTCCCGCATCTACCGTAGTGGTCGATTGTCCATTTATTCCCTCTGCGGGTGCGGGAGATGCGGTCGATATTTCGGAACCAAAAATCCGCACCACTCTCCATCGGTTTGACCCTGTGCCACCCTCCCCGGCCAAGTCGATCATCAGTCCATCGATGTTGCGGCGCTTGTACTTGCGGAACACGTACCCGAGCTTGGCCGCTTGCCCTTCGACCTTTCCGAAGTGGTCTTCGAGTGCCGAACGCAAGTTCTCGTGATCGGTCGATTCGGGGAGGCAGAGCTTGATGAGCTTGGCTGCGGTGACTCCGCGGCCACCGGGTTCGATCTCCCGGATGACCTCCATGGCGGCGCGGAGCAGTGCCAGTTCCGAATCGTTCGATTCCCGGACTTCGTCTTGGGTGTCAAGGGGGTCGGGGAGCCCCGCGAAGACGAGCGCTTCGCGGATGACACCCGACCAGCTTTCGTAGCTGCCCATCTTCGCGAGATTGTGCTTCGGGCGTCCGGCGACGAACCAAGCCCGGAGGATCGTGAGGGCGGCGCAGAGGAGCGGGCCTCGTTGGGCGCGGACATGATCGAGGAGTTCCGGGTACTTGAGGTCGGCCCGACGCTCGGGATTCGCCAGAGGGCTTTCCAAGCGGATAGGAAGCGTGCGGCGACCCGTATCCCCGACGAGCTGGACGTTGTTGCCCGTGGCGAGCCACGTCACCTTGAGCGGGCCGTCGAAGTCGGCGCTGACGCCGAGGATTCGCTCCTTCCAGCGCGTCGTCGTGAGGGCGCAATCCAACACGCCGTTTCCGACCCGGCCGGTGAGGTTGTCGAAGAGCACCGTCTGGTCCCCGGCGATGGCGATCGACGTGATTTTCTTCGTGAGTTCGACGGGGTCGTTCGTGTAGGTGGTGGCGGCGAAATCCTGTCCCGTGAGGATATTGCCGATGACGTTGGCGCACTTTCCCTTGCCGGCGGCCCGGATGTTGGCATCCAGCAGGAACAACGGCGAATTGCCGCTGAACGCGGGGCGGGCCAACGGGGTGAGGAGAGCGGCGAACCACGCGGCCTTGTGGGCGGGCTTCTGGAAGGGGAAATCCGAGATCGCATCTTCGAGGACGGCGACGGCTTTGCGGGCGTCCTCGCGCGACGGCCTGGCCGGTACGACGACGCCGGTCGCGGCGCATTTGGACAGGTAGAGCTCGCTGATGGGGTCGTAGCCCGGCGTCGCCAGGATGGCCCCGTTCGCGAGGATCACCGGATGCTCAACGACGGTTTCGAGCCGGGGCACCATGGGCCAGTGTCCGGATTCGAAGATCGACTTGGTACACCAGTCGGGGACGTGCCTCGGCCTTTCCCGGATGTCCCCGCTGTCGGTGCGTTCCTCTTCGACAAAATAGACGCACCGGGACAGGCGGGTGCGCAGCAGGGCCGGAGTCAGCACTTTGATCGAGGCCTTGCCGGTGGCCTCGTCCTCCACGATGGTCACCAGAAGCCCGCCGCGCTGGTAGAGGTCGGGTTCCGTCTTCAGG
>JANXSY010000071.1 GCA_025356435.1 Isosphaeraceae bacterium
GCGAGAGTAAGCATTGATCGGCGCGTCGTCATGGGCTGTCTTTCTCGTAGCGATCGGATTGCGGTTCCTCGGAGTGAGCGGTGATTGTATCGGAGCCGACAGGCGTTTCGTAGGCCGTGGTTTCATCGCGAAATTTCTGGGGCCTTACCCCGTTCGTTCGTGACGAGGTTGATGTGCGAAGGACCGCCTTCTACGATAAAAGAGACTGCCCGAACCATTACTCGCGAGTTCCGAACCGTGCCGCCACTCCCTGTCTATCTCGATAACCACTCCACGACGAAGCCCGACCCTCGCGTCGTCGCGGCGATGTGGCCCTACTTCACCGAGATTTACGGCAACGCTGCAAGTATCTCGCACACATTCGGGTGGGACGCGGGCGAGGCCGTCGATCGCGGTCGGGAACAGGTTGCGACTCTGATCGGGGCCGATCCGAAGGAGATCGTCTTCACCTCGGGGGCGACCGAGGCGAACAACCTCGCGATGAAAGGTCCGCTCGATGCCCTCAAGAAGCGGGGGAATCACCTCGTCTCGGCCGTCAGCGAGCATAAGGCCGTGATCGACCCGCTCAAACGCCTCGCACGCGAAGGATGGGACGTGACGTTCGTCCCGTGCGACGCGACGGGGATGGTCACCGCGAGAGCGATCGAGGCGGCCCTGACCGATCGCACGGTGCTCGTGTCGGTGATGGCGGCGAATAACGAAGTCGGCACGATCAACCCGATCACCGCGATCGGTCGACTCTGTCACGACCGAGGCATTGTTTTCCACACTGACGCCACCCAAGCTGTCGGCAAGATCCCTATCGACGTGAGGGCCGACGGGATCGATCTACTCAGCCTCTCGGCCCACAAGATGTATGGCCCAAAAGGGATCGGTGCCCTGTACGTCCGTCGCCGAGACCCGCAAGTTCGCTTACAGCCTCTTTTCGATGGCGGCGGGCAGGAGCGCGGATTTCGGAGTGGTACGCTGCCAGTCCCGCTGATTGTCGGGCTGGGCGAGGCCTGTCGGCTCGCCAGTGAGGAGCGAGAGACAGACCACTCGCGGATTTTCGACCTACGCGAGCGGCTGCATCGTGGCCTACTGGAAGTTCTGCCGATGATCCGGCTCAACGGTCATCCGAGTGACCGGCTTGCCGGCAACCTGAACCTCACTTTCGAGGGTGTCGACGGCGAGGCTCTGATGATGGCGATGCGGGACGTGGCCGTGAGTTCGGGCTCGGCCTGCTCGTCGAGCAACCCCGAGCCGAGCCACGTCCTCCGCGCGATGGGCCTCGACGACGACCTCGCCCGCGCGAGTCTCCGTTTCGGGCTGGGCCGATTTACGACGGCCGAGGAGATCGACTTCGCGATCGAAGCCGTCTCGGCGGCTGTGAAGCGGCTGCGGGGGCTGACGGCGATCGCGCGATGAAGTTGGCTCGACAATCCGACCGCAAAGAGTGGATTCGGATTTGACTGTGCGATATGATAGAGGAGTGTGGGAGTTCGAATGCTCCCTGAGCGATGAGAACGACCAACTCCCCATCCGGAGGGATTTCGATGAGCGTCACTCTGAGCGAGTCGGCCGCGCGTGAAGTCAAGAAGATTATCACCGAACAGAGCCTGCCCGAAGGCACGGTTCTTCGGATCGGTGTTCAGGGCGGCGGCTGCTCCGGCATGTCGTACACCTTGAACTTCGACAGCGCTGTCAGCGAGCGAGACCGAATCGCCGAACTGCATGGCGTCAAGCTCGCCGTCGATAAGAAGTTCGAGCCGTATCTTGAAGGGACCGTCGTCGACTTCTACGACGGCCTTGAAAAGCGCGGATTCGTCTTCAACAACCCGAACGTCGTCAAGTCTTGCGGCTGCGGCAGCTCGTTCCAGACATGAGCCTGGCCCGGCGATCAAAATAAAAGCGAAAAGGGCGGCCCTTCTTGAAGGGCCGCCCTTTTCGTTTCGCTCACAAGGCTCGCGCCGCGAGTTCTGGGTTGACCATGCAGGGGATGGGCCACATCCCCTTGGCGACCTCGACCATGCACTGCGCGGCGAGGGTGGCCATGTCGTCCATGCTCTTCGAGTCGATCCCGGCGACGTGCGGGCTGCTCACGACGTTCGGGTGTCGGAGGAGCGGATTTGAGGGCAGGGGGGGTTCGGGATCGAAGACGTCGAGACCCGCGCCGGCGATATGCCCAGAGTTAAGGGCGTCCAACAGGTCGGCCTCGACGACGAGCGGGCCTCGCGACGTGTTGAGGAGGATCGCGCCGGGTTTCATCTTCACGAGGCTCGCGCGGTTGATGAGCCCACGGGTTTCCGGCGTCGCGGGGATGTGGAGGCTGAGCACGTCGGACTCGGCGAGCAGTCGCTCGAAGGTCACACGCTCTAGGCGATGTTTCTTGTCAAACTCGGTGTCCTGGACGGGGTCGAAGGCGAGGACCTTCATACCGAAGGCGAGGGCGCGTGGGACCATCGCGCGGCCGATCCGACCCATGCCGACGAGGCCAAGCGTCTTGCCTCGGATCGGGGCCACGACATCGCGTTCCCAGCCCCCCGAACGGATCACGCGGTCGTAATAGGCCACCTTGCGGGTGATCGAGAGCAAGAGGCCGAACGCCTGCTCGGCGACGCTCTCCTGGTTCGTTCCCGGGGCGATCGTGACGGCGATCCCTCTCGCGGTCGCGGCAGGCACGTCGACGGCATCATAGCCGACGCCCGTTCGCGAGATCACCTTGAGTCGAGGAGCGAGGTCGAGGATCTCGCGCGAGTATCGCTCGCTGCCCGCCATGACAACGTCGGCGGTGGGAAGGAGCGTGCGAAGTTGGGCCTCGGAGAGCGTGCCCTCACCGTCAGGGTAGACGATTTCGAACCCGGCGGCTTCGAGGATCTCACGGTAACGACCCGGCTGGCGTCGGATCGGCTCGGGGCCAATCAGGGCGATGGGCATGGAACGCTCGTCGTTCAAAAGGGTGGCGACGGGGTAGACTTGATTGGGGCCAATCTAGCCGAGTTGTCGCAAGATCGCCACACACTCGTTATCGCAGACATTCCACTCCGCCAGATTGATTCTGAACGCTCGAGCCGCTACGTTGCATACCCAGACATTGTTGCCCGATTGGGGAGTCTGTGTTCGCATGCCTGCCAACCTGCCGCCGCAATATAGCAAGGCTGAGGATGAGTTCCGGAAGGCGACAACGCCGGCCGACAGGCTCGACAAACTCCGCGAGATGTTCCGGTTACTCCCTAAACACAAAGGAACCGAGAAGCTCCAGTCCGACCTCAAGCAGAAGATCAGCCGCGCCAAAGACGATCTCGAAGGGGCGAAGGCGGGCGGCAAGACGTCGTCGGTGGGGCACAAAATCCCCAAGGAAGGGGCAGGCCAGATCGTCTTGGTCGGCGCTCCCAATGTGGGTAAGAGTGCGATCCTAGCGGCGGTGACGAACGCCAAGGCCGAGGTCGCACCCTACCCCTATACAACCCGCGCCCCATACCCAGGCATGATGCCCTGGGAAGACGTCCGGGTGCAGCTCGTCGACCTGCCGCCGATCGACGCCAACTTCATGGAACCTTGGGTGCCGAACCTCGTCCGATCGGCAGACGCCGCGCTGCTCGTCGCCGACCTTGGAGACGATGACGTGGCCGACTCGGTTGAGATGGTCCTCTCTCGTCTCCGTGCGGTGCATACCGAACTCGTCGGGGACTTGCCGTTCGATGTCGAAGATGAGACGATCCAGCATGTAAAGACGGTCCTGATCGCCGCGAAGGCAGATGCCGACGGGGCGGCGGATCGACTCGAGATCGTCCGTGAGTGGTTCGGTGGAAGGTTTCCGATCGTCGTGATCTCGTCGAATACGGCCCTCGGTCTGGACGACTTGCGGCGGTCCTCCTACGATTCCCTTGGAATCATGCGGCTCTACACGAAAGTTCCGGGAAAGCCGATCGACCGCGACCATCCATTCACGCTACCGATCGGGAGTGCCGTGATCGATCTGGCGCGAGAGGTGCATAGAGAACTTGAACAGTCATTGAAATTTGCCAAGGTCTGGAGCTTGGGAGCATTTGACGGCCAGACCGTGAAACGCGATTACGAACTCCACGATGGTGATGTGGTCGAGCTTCACGCTTGATCCGGCTCACCCATGTGGGCCGAGCGGCCCTCGGTGCTTGTCGGTCGATGCAGGAGACGGGCAATGCCGATGGCCACCGCACTCATCGTTGAGGATGACCAAGACCAGGCCGAAATGGTCTCGCAACTGGTCCGGCTCCGCCAATTCAATCCCGTTATTGCGAAAGATGGCGAGACTGGTCTCGCTCTGGCGCGTCAGTTGAAGCCCGATGTCATTCTCCTTGACGTCATGCTTCCCGACCTCAATGGGTTCGAGATCTGCCGACGCCTCCGGAGCGATCGTGAGACGATGCTCACGCCGATCGTGATGCTCACAGCTTTGGGCGATAACTCGAACCGGACCCAGGGATATCGAGTTGGTGCCAACGCCTACATCGCCAAGCCTTACGGTCCCGACGAACTCTTCGAGGCGATCTCGACCGCCAGAGCCTGGCGGACCGGCATGGAGCAGGAGCATATCCAAGGCGAAATTCATGTCATTCTCAACAGCGAGATCCCGTTCCTTCAGGAAGTGAACGACTTCCTGATGAGTGTGAGCCGGTCGTCTCCCTTCGCCACCGAACAGGTGATGCAGCTCCGACAAGCGGTCATGGAGATGGGCCACAACGCGATCGAGTGGGGTAATCGCCACCGGTCTGATAAACTGGTTGATATTACTTATCGTATTCATTCCGATCGGGTAGAGATCGTGGTAAGAGATCAGGGTGACGGGTTTAAACGCGACGAACTCCCCCACGCCGCCTCCCCTGACGACCCGGTCGCTCACATGGACGTTCGGGAGAAGCTGGGCCTGCGTGAGGGGGGCTTTGGGCTGCTCATCACCGGAGGAATGGTCGACGAGATGCGTTATAACGACGTGGGCAACCAGGTGACGATCATCAAGCGGTTCCCTCATCCAACGCCCGAGTCGAATTGACCGACATGAGTACCGAGCAAAGACCGCGGTTGAAGTCCCGGCGCGACGCAAGGCCGACGCTGCTGGTGGTCGATGACGA
>JANXSY010000117.1 GCA_025356435.1 Isosphaeraceae bacterium
CACTGCCGAGGCCGTAGGTGAGCCATGAACCTATGCTCGGGCGAGAGAACGTCTGCTCCCCCGTGTTCATCTGGAGGCAGGCCCCGTTGTGATTGATATTATCGGCGACCATCGACTTGATAATGCAGAGGTCGTCAGCCCGCTTCGCGAGGTGGGGGAAGAGTTCGCTGATATCGAGACCCGCCTTCCCGTGCTTGGCAAACTTGAACGGCGACCGCAACAGGTTGCCGGTCCGCGTTCGTTCGAGGTGCGGCATCGTGAACGGCAAGGGCTTGCCGTTGTCGCGGACCAGGCGCTCTTTCGGGTCGAAGAGGTCAACATGCGATGGCCCACCCGACATGAAGAGGAAGATCACCCGTTTTGCCCGCGCAGGGGAGGGGGGCGGCTTGACGGCCATCGGGTTGGTATCGGGCTTCGCGGCGTCGGCCCGTGACTCGTCGGCCAGCATTGAGGCAAGGCCGAGCATCCCGAATCCGTTCGCAAACCGACCGAGCACATCGCGGCGATGGAGTCGGTTCGTTTCGCCTGGGTCGTTCATCCCATCCATCCGATCAATCGACGAAGAGGAATTCATTTCCGCAGAGCAAGACGTGCAGGTAAGCGGTCCAGCCCTTCGGGTCGTTGGCTGTGCCGACAAGCCCGCGACCGATCTCAACCTCGTCGGTCGTCGGCGACCGACCGAATGCCAGATGGTAGGCGCGATCGATCCGCGCGTCGGTCGTGTTGGCCTCTCGGATAATCCGATCGGCGAAGGCACGCGCTGAGGTCAGGACGAACCCGTTATTGAGCAAGAACAGTGCCTGCGGTGCGACGGTCGAGACGACCCGCTTATCGACGACCGCCGTGGCGTCCGCAGCGTCGAACAGGGGGCCGAACGACGATCGATCGGACCGGATCGTCATCAGATAGAGCGTGCGTCTGGGAACGTCGAAGTCACGGTAAGACGGCCCTCCCATCGTCGGATCGAGCCGACCCGAGATGGCGAGCAGGCTATCGCGGAGCGGCTCCGATTCGAGCCTTCGCCGATTCATCCGGCCGAATAGGCGATTCTCAGGGTCGGCTTTCGCGGATGAAAGTGGGATCGCCGACGATTGCTGATACGCGGCTGAGTTCATGATCAGACGATGCATCGCCTTGATCGACCAGCCCGACGCGATGAATCGGCTCGCCAGATGGTCGAGTAAGTCCGGGTCGCTCGGGGGTTCGCCGAGCTTGCCGAAGTTACTCGGAGTCCGCACGATCCCTTCGCCGAAGTGGAATTCCCAGATCCGGTTCGCCATCACCCTGGCCGTCAGGGGATGATCGGGTCGCGCGATCCAGCGGGCTAGCTCGAGGCGGCCACTCCCGATCAACTTCGGGACCGCCTCCGATCCCACGAGGATGGTCGGGAACCGCCTCGGGACGACGGGGCCGAGCCGCGCGTAGTCGCCTCGAATCTGGATGCGAGCATCCTTCACACCCTCATAGACACTCTTCGGGACACCCCCCTCCTGAGCCACCAGGCCGAGCGGGATAGGCGGCAGTGGGGACGCCCGCATCGCATCGATTTCTGCTTGACGCTTGGCAAGTCGGGCCCGCACATCGGACGGGAGATCGGCCAGGCCGGGTGAGAACGGCCCGCGTGGCGAAGTCAGCTCTTCGGAGAAGCCCTTGCCGGCGGCAGAGGTGAGCGACTTCTGGACCGATTCACTCGCGGCATTAATGGCCGCGCGATCGCCCAAGTCGATGGTTTTGAACCACACAGACAACGGCGAGGTCGGGTCGTCACGTCGGGGGGTATTCGCCGCGTCGAGCATCACGAACCGCCAGACGTCTGGCCTCCGCTCGCGATCCGGGTGCGGGTTGCCTTTGTCGCCGAGGAGGATGTCGGGCAGTAGGTCAGCGGTGAGGTCCCACGAAGGGCCGTTGTCGGCCATGATCTTAAGTTCGATTGTAGTTGTGTCGCAGGAGTATTCCCCCTTCGGAGCGACGACGAGTCGAAACGCATCGCCGATTGCGACGGTCCGTTTCAACGCCTTGATCTCGGCTTTGCCACCGTTTTCGATTTGACCCGATGCGACCGACTTCCAAGCCATGCCATGACGATGTTCGACCGACCACGAGACGCCGTTGCCACACGTCGAGTCGCTGTCGATCACGCGCCCACTCACGCTGACGTCCGCGGCGATGGGACTGGTCCAGACCACAGCGGCGGGCTCGTTGGGGCCGGGATGCAGGTCGACCGAACGCGGCGGGAGGACGAACGTCAGGATCAGGACAGGCTCGTTATTTCGGTTGATTCCCACCCAGGGGATTCCGTTCCCGATGGTCCAGTAATCAACCCCGGCGATCCCGCTCATGGCGGTCCGAGGCTGGCTGAGAAGCGTCCCTTCGTTCCGCATTCCCACGTAATTCAACCAGCGTCCGAGGGTGGCCGGTTCGAGGTTTCGCCCTTTGGCGATCGGCTCGATCGGCGCTGTGGTATCGCCGGATTTCGCCACATCGCCCACTGCCCGGAGATAATCGGCGGTTCGAGAGAGTTGCGCGGTCGCGAAAGCTCTCGTTTCCCCCTCGATCGCGGACTTCTGCTCGGCTTCGAGTCGAGCCAGTTTTCCCTGGTAGGCTTCGACTGCCTCGATGGTCGACCTCGGGACGATCGGCGTCCGAAGCATCGGCGAACCGGCGGTCTTTGCCCCTGGCTCGGGGAGGATGTGGGTGCTGAAGAAGATACCGGCGAGGGCGTAGTAATCAGCGTGCGAGATCGGGTCGAACTTATGGTCGTGGCAGCGGGCGCAGGCGATGGTCAGCCCCATGAAGGCGCGGCCGACGACGTCGATCTGATCGGCGACGATGTCGGTCATCATCTTCTCTTTGTCGGCGTCGCCCGTGCCCCACTCGCCGATCGTAAGAAGGCCGGTCGCTACCATGCCGTCGGCGTTGAAGCCGCCCGATGTCGAGGCCGGAAGCAAATCCCCGGCGATCTGGTCGATCACGAAACGATCATAGGGTAGGTCGCGGTTGAAGGCGTTGACGACCCAATCGCGATAGCGATATGCCTCAGTGATATCATCAGCACTGCCAACTCCACGCGCATCACGCGAGTCGGCATATCGGACCAGATCGAGCCAATGCCGACCCCATCGCTCGCCATAGCGGGGCGAGGCGAGCAGGCGGTCGACCACCTTGCGAAAGGCATCAGGTGTCGAATCGCTGACAAACGCCTCGACGTCTTCCGGCGTCGGCGGTAGGCCGGTGAGGTCAAAAGTCGCCCGGCGGATCAGGGTGCGCCGATCGGCGGGCGGGGCGGGCTTTAGACCTCCTCTCCCAAGTCCGGCGAGGAGGAAGCGGTCGACGTCGGACCTAGCCCAGGTGGCGTCCTTGGTTGAGGGAGAGGGGGGATTGCGCAGTGGTTGAAACGACCAGTGCTTGCGCTGGTCGTCGGTGATCTTCCAGGAAGGTGTTGCGATGGCCAGGACGGGCGTGGTTGCGGTTTCGGCAGGCCAATGCAACCCGCGATCGACCCATCGCGTGAGGACCGCGATCTCGGTGTCAGAGAGCTTTCCCTTCGGGGGCATTCGGGGCTCGTCGACGTACCGGATCGCGGCGACAAGAGCGCTCTCTTCGGACTTGCCCGAAACGGCCGCAGGCCCAGTCTCTCCGCCCTTGAGAACGGCCGCTCGCGAAGTCAGGCGCAGGCCGCCCTTGATCTTCGCGGTCGCGCCGTGACACTCGCCGCACCTGGCGACCAGGATCGGCCGGACTTTGGCCTCGAAAAACTCGTCGTCGGCCGGCTCCGCACCCTGCACCGGACGCACGAGGGCGAAGGCAAACAAGACGAGGCTCAACCGGAGAGAGAGGAGGCGGCACATCGGGGCGACCCCCGGAATCGTGGTGGAAATTCAGGCAGGTGTTTGCGGAATGTTGAATTATCTCGGATCGGTCGACGAAACGCAAGCCGCGTGCCGAACGGTTGGCCTCGACCGTGCGGGCCGTCCTTCGCTAGGCTAGGAGTCTCCGGGACAACGAAGCGACGCCACCTCCAGACCTGAGATCCGGCATGGCCAAGATCGATCATCACGTTCATACGTCTCGCTATTCGCCCGATAGCGATATCTCACCTGCCCAACTCGTTGCCGCCGCGAGACGCGCGGGGCTAGATGTTGTGGTCATCACCGAACACGACCATCAATGGCCCCAGGATGAACTCGACGAATTGAACCGCAATGCTCAGGGACTCGTGATCCTCTCGGGTGCGGAAATCTCGGCTCGCGAGGGGCATTTTCTGGTCTATGGGCTGCCCAATCTCGACGAGGTGCCTGTTGGCATCGCGCTCGCAGACCTCATCGAGGTGGTGCAGAGGCATCGAGCGGGCATCGTCGCGGCGCACCCGTTCCGCTGGGAGCAAGATTTTGAGGCGATCGTCGATCGGCATGGGGCCGTTTTTGACGGGATCGAGCTTGTGAGCAACAACGTCACTCGCGAGACGCGAGCCCTCACGGAAGCGCTCCTGAAACGTCATCCGATGGCCGCGACGGGTTCGAGCGACGGGCATCAACCCGAGGTGGTCGGCTGCTACTTCACAGAGGTTCCCGGCGAGGTGCGGACGATGGCCGACTTCCTTGCGGCACTCAAAGGAGGGGAGGGACGTCCGAGGCATCGCGAAGGAACAAGAATGGCCTGTGGCCGCGCTGACTGAATCAAGGAGGGGATTCCGAGAGCAAGGCGTCACGGACCCGTTCCGCTCGCCGGCTGAGCGTGATGCGAGCAAGCCGGAACAGATAGATGTCTTTCGAGCTAACCGGTCCGTTCAATAGCCTCTCGCCGACCAATTGAATCTCGTCGAACTCGGGGCCGTCAATCCGAGGGTCGAGGCGGGGCTTCAACTCAGAGAGGCTTTCGAGACTCCGCGAGAACGTGTCCAGGGATTGCCGGTCCGGACCGTAGGCTGGCCAGGGGGGAGTTGCTCGACCCGCCAACAGATCGGCGACGGTCGCCATCGGCGAGAGGTCTGGCGGGCCGTCGAGATAGGAGATCCCATGATCGCCGAGCGAGGCCATCGTTTGACCGATCCGCTGATAGGCGATCGATTCGAAGGTGACTCCGACCGCAATCAATCGGTCACGGACGATCTGACATAGACGGACCTGGATGGCCGTCGCTTTCCTCTTCGCCTCAGATCGAGCGAGGGAGACTTCGTGCCGAGCGGTGATCCACTGCTCACCGCCGCTGAATAACACCAGCGCCAGCGAACCGATCAGAGCTGCTCGACGAGCGAACCCTCGGGGAACGGTCCGCACGAGTTGCCGATGAAGAAAGCCGACCAGGATACCGACGATGGCACCGCCAGCGTGACCGTAGTTATCGATGACCTTCATGCCGACGATACCGATCACTGCCGTAAAGACCAGGAACCCGAACATCTGGTCACGGAGGAAGAGGCCGACACGGGTTTTCGATCGCCAGCCGACAATCAGGCCCAGCCCGATCAGGCCGAGGATGATCGTCGAACCGCCTGCCGATGGGGCCGAGGGCGGAGGCCCTTCAGTCAAGAACGTCGGGAGGATGCGGCCGAGTCCATGGGCCTGCACCCAGAGCCGGCCCAGTTCGACGCCTTGACGCATCAAGACCCCAACGACGTTGCCCGCCCCCCCCACCACGAGGCAGACGGCCAAGAACTGACGCGACCCGTACCACTCTTCCATCATCCGGCCGAGCTGCACCATTCCGATCAGGTTAAGGAGGAGGTGGGTGAGGCTGAAATGGATGAATGTCGCGGTGACGGCCCGCCAGACCTGGCCTCGGGCAAAGGCACTCCACGTGAGGTCGCCGAATAGGTGCGTCGTGTCGGTCCGAATTGCCCCGAAGCCGGTGAGCAACTCCGCGCTCGTAACGAAACCGCCTTGATAGCAATTCATCAAGACGTAAACGAAGACCCACGACGCCACGAGGCCGTATGTCGCCGGGGATTCGCGAAACTCGGTGCGGAGATTTACGATCCTGACCCCCGGGCGCTGAGCGCGGTCGCAAGTCGGTCCCGATCCTCAGCCGACTCGGTGTCGGTACGAGTGGGGACCAGACCGGACGTCGATAGGGCCGATTCGAGCGTGACCCAACTCTTGCATCCGAGTTGGGCAGGCGTTACGGGGAAGATCCAGGATTCCGGCCTTCGGTAGGCCCGAACGCCCAGGACCCAGAGGCCGGGCTTGCGGTAATTAAACCGCTGGCGAATCGTCTCCCCGGTCCAGACGTGCAAGTTCGTGAGCCCGTCCAGGGTCTCCATGTCATCAACGCGTGAGACTGACTCGACGACGATCAGCGTGTCGATCGCAATCGTTAATTCGTCGGCCAGCCGAGGCAACGAGAGGCCTGATTTCAACCCTTGTTCGGCCTCGTGGACGAACGTTGGATAGAGCCAGAAGGCAGGATGTTCTGGTAGGAAGCCTCCCGGACCCTCGGCGATACCGCCTTTGCGGACGATCACCGACTGCCGACCAGAGGCGAGCGCTAAACAGACCCCGGCCCATTCTTTGAAGGCAATCGCACAGGTTTCGGGAATCGATTCGGAAGCCATCGTTTTGCTTACCATTCCCCTTTGGGGTCGCGGAGCATGAGGTTGGAGACCGCTGACCGGGGCGGCTTGCTTTCGAATAAGATCGCAAAGACTTCGTCGGTGATCGGCATCGGGATGTCGAGCGTCTTGGCCATCTCATGGACGCTCCGAGCAGTCGGCACCCCTTCGGCGACGTTGACCATCCCGTTCAAGACCTGGTCGAGCGACTCACCCCGACCGATCCGTTCGCCTACGGACCGGTTCCGGCCGAACGGACTGTAGCAAGTCGCAATGACGTCGCCGATTCCTGCAAGTCCCCGGAAGGTCTCGTCTCGTCCTCCCAAGGCGACGGCGAAGCGAGCCATCTCGACGAGTCCGCGCGTCAGGAGGGCCGCCTTGGCATTATCGCCGAACCCCAGCCCCTCACATATCCCCGCTGCCAATCCAAGAATGTTTTTCAAGGCCCCCGCCAGCTCGACACCGATCGCGTCGGGATTCGTGTAGACGCGAAAGACCGCATGGTTCAAGGCTTCGGAGACCTCAGCGTTCAGGTGCTCGTCGATTCCACCAACGACGACGGACGCGGGCAGACCGCGAGCGATCTCCTCAGCATGGCTCGGACCGCTCAGCACCGACACGGGGCGGTCGCCGAGCAGTTCGACGACAATCCGGCTTGGCCTTGCGAAGCTGACGTTCTCGATCCCTTTGACGACGCTCAAGATCGGGACGTGCTGAGGGATTCGTTCGGCCAGAATCGCTAGTGTCGCACGCAGGTAGGATGAAGGGATCGCCACGACGATGAGGTCGGCCGCCGCCGTCGCGTCGCACGCGTTCGGCGTCACTCCGATCGATTCGGGGATCAAGACGCCTGGAAGGTGCCTGACGTTCTCGCGAGTGCTCGCCATCGCATCGGCCTGCTGGCGCGATCGTGCCCAGAGTTGAACCGCCTTGCCACGCCGATCGAAGAGGAGCGCGAGCGCCGTTCCCATCCCACCAGCACCGAGGATCGCTACTCGTTTGATCGCCATCAACCCGCCTCGCCCGACATTCCCTGCTCAACCCGTATCCCATATCCTAGCACGCTTGGGATGCGATTCATCGGGCCTTCGCCACACGGTCATGAATCTTCTCGATCGCGTCGACCGTCACTCTCGGCGCGCAGACGGTCTCGAACAACCGACGCGCTGCGATCCGTTGTGAGTGGCGGCGGTCGGCGTTTCGGAGGAGGGCGACGGTTCTAGCGATCAGGCCCGCGTCGTCGTTGGCGATACCGGCGTGGACCCCATCTTCGGCCGGCAGTCCTTCGACTCCCTCAGCGTTTGTCACGACCGGAGTACCCAGGGCAAACGCTTCGACAACCTTGACCTTCATGCCACTTCCCTGGGGTGGGGCGTACAAAAGGACGTCGGTCGATTGAAAATAAGGGATCGGATCGGGCACGTCGGCGTGGATTTCGAGCCCCGGTGTCGAGGCGAATTGGGCCAAAGCGGTAGTTGCATTGTGACCGACCGCCTGAATCCGCGCCTCGGGAACTTGCCGCGAGATTTCGGGCCAGAGCCGTGTGAACAATCGTTCGGCCGCGACAAAGTTCGGCTGCCAGGTGAACGTGCCGATCAACCCGACCGTGGGCCGACGGATCAAGGTGGGTCGGGTTTCGAACAGATAGAAACTCGGTTCGAGGCCAAGCGGGACGACGTCGACCTGCGAATGGGGGCTGATCGCGGCGATCTCGGTCGCGAGCCGATCCGTAAGAGTCGAGATGTTCGGATATCTGCGCAGGAGTCGTTTTTCAGCACCAAGGACAAGTCGCCGGAGCAGCGGGCTCATCGCTTGGGCACCGGCCTGGCCTGCGAGGTCGATACCGAAGAGGTAATGGATATGCAAGACCGATCGCTGGGCCTGTTCGAGCCCGAGCCAACCGCTCCAGAGGTGCTCCAGGTGAAGCACGTCAAACCCCTTGGCGAGTTCGGCCTCGATATCAATTTGCATCGCCGGAGAGAAGAGATACGAGAACGGCTTACGGAGCGTGTTGAGCTTCGAGGAGAGGCTTTTCGTCGTGAGCGTCGGATAAATGCGGAGGTCGTAATCGACGCGAGGGAAATGCCTTAAGGCTGCCTCGCTCTCGCTCGGACGACTCGATGTCGCGAAGGCTGTGACCGTGTGACCCCTGGCCACGAGTCCTTTTAAGAGGACATAATACCAACGAGCAGCAGCGTTGCCGAAAGGGTCGGGCGCTTCGATGAAGACGAGGATGATTCTCATATTTCGCGGAGCCTTGCGATGAGACGGTCGACGTCATAACCCTCGAAGGTGTCGACCACCTCGTCGGCCCCGGCGTCTCGAAGTGCCTCGGCCGTGTTCGTGGTGGTCACGCCGACGGCTCTCATCCCCGCCGCTTTGGCCGCGACGATGCCGAACGTCGCATCCTCGAAGACGACCGCCCGCGACGGCGCAATACCTGACTTGCGGGCCGCAACCAGGAAGACTTCCGGGTCGGGCTTACCCTTCGTGATGTCTTCGAGAGACGCGATCGCGGCGAATCGCCCTTCGAGCCCGCACGATTCCAAGGTGAGCGTCAGGTTCGGAAGGACGCTGCTTGAACCGATCGCTAACGTGACTCCGCGTCCGGTCAGGTCGTCGATCAACGTCCGTATTCCCGGCAGGAGGACGACCTTGCCACGGGCCAGATCACGATAGCAGGTCTCTTTGATCTCGGTATAACCGGCGAGGATCTCGGGATCGAGAGCGTGGCCGAGGAGGTGCTCGAACATGCTCGGATTGGTCATGCCGAATGTCGCTTTGACGAATTCAGCGGTGATCGGCAGGCCGAATTGCCGTCCCAGCTCGATCCAGGCGTTCTGGTGGTGTTCGAGCGAGTCGACGAGCACGCCGTCATGGTCGAAGATGGCAAGCAAGCGATCATCGGCCACGATGGAGATCCTGCGGGCTTCGGAAGGAGGACGCCCGGCGAGGTCGACGCTTACCTGCCGGGCATATATCCTACCATCAGACCTCGGCAACCTCCAAGAGGCACGGTGGGACCGGGAAGAGGTGGGTGATGCCCGTCATGCAGAGATCCCGATCTTCGGGGTCGATCGCGAGGGCGCATCGCACCATGTCGTTAAAGGGGGCGGGGAGGTCGGCCGCGAGTCGGTCAGGACTGACGTGGGAAATCTGGTTGAGCACCTGAAGTAAAGTCTTCCCGGGGAAGGCCTTCCGGCCCGTCAGCATCTCGTAGACGATCACGCCGAGGGCGAAGACGTCGCTCGCGGTGCTCGGCGGCTCACCCTGGACCTGTTCCGGAGAGAGGTAACTGGGCGTCCCGGAGATGCCGGCGATCTCCATTTGGGCCGCGTCGGTCGTCGAATCGACGTCGATCGACGCCGGGGTCTGGCGGAGCGAGAGGCCGAAGTCGAGGATCTTGGTCAATCCCACGTTTGTCACCATGATATTCGCCGGCTTGAGGTCGCCGTGGACGAGCCCCCGCGAATGGGCGGCGGCCATGCCTGACGCGATCTGCCTGGTCATTGAGGCCACTTGCTCGACCGGCAGCGGGCCGGCAGCGATGTGTTCCGCGAGCGTCCGGCCTGTCAGAAATTCCATCGCGATCATCGACGCCCCTTCGGCGTCATCAATGGCGAAGATGGTGCCGATGTTGACGTGGTTGAGCGAGGCGGCGGCCCGGGCCTCGGCGAGGGCGACTCGATTGCGCGAACCATCGCTATTCTTGAAAATCTTGAGTGCGACATCGCGGTCGAGCGAGAGGTCGTGGGCGCGATAGACGGTCGAATACGACCCCGAACCGATCACGTTCTCGATCCGATAGTGGGAGATCACCCGCCCGGGGCCGAGCACGACGGTCGGGTCGATCGTGGCGGGGGCCGCTTCGGACCACCCTTCGCCGCAGAGTCCGCCTGTCTGGATCGCTGCCAGGACGCGGAGGACTTCCTCACTCCTGCGACCAACGCTAAGGTTGTGGATAACCTGATATTGCAGGATGCCGTTGGGATCAACGATGAAGAGGCCACGAAGGGCGACGTTCTGATATTCGAGGTAGACCCCGAACGAACGCGCGACCGATCCGTCGGTGTCGCTCGCGAGCGGGAAGCTCAGACCGCCGAGCCCGCCCTGCGATCGCGGCAGGGAAAGCCAACGTTCGTGCGAAGCGACGGTATCGGTGCTGATGCCGATGAGTTCGGCCCCGTGTGCCCGGAATTCGTCGATCTTCTCGCTAAGGGCTGTGAGCTCGGTCGGGCAGACTAGCGAAAAGTCGTGAGGGTAGAAGACAACCACGAGCCATCGACCCCGGTAGCCTTCCAAACGTGCCCGGCGCAATTCGAAACCCAGCGGGGTGGTGCATTCGAGGTCGAAGTCAGGGGCGTTTCGGCCCACCATCACAGTCGTCATAAGATGCGTCTCGGCGAGGATCGTTTTCAGGAATGGTAGC
>JANXSY010000135.1 GCA_025356435.1 Isosphaeraceae bacterium
CGGGACGAATTTCCTCGGCTTCCGGCTCGACTCGGAGCTCGGTCGCGGGGCCTTCGGCCGCGTCTACCTCGCTCGCCAGGGGGACCTCGCCGACCGGCCCGTCGTCTTGAAGATCGCCGTCGATGTCGGCGGGGAATCGCACGCGCTCGCGCAGCTCCAGCACACGAACATTGTCCCCATCTACTCGGTCCACAGGAGCGGGCCGCTCCAGGCCGTCTGCATGCCCTACCTGGGCGACAGCACACTGGCCGAAGTGCTGGGCGAGATCCGGCAGCACGCGACCCTCCCCGACTCCGGCGCGGGCCTGCTCAGCAGCCTCCGACCCTCGACCCACCTTTCGGCCTCGCGGACCGGGGGCGATGAAGGCGTGTCGATCGGGACACCGGGCGGCGCGGAGGTCGGATCGACGCCAGGGACGACCTTCGCCTCGGTCCAGGTCGAGCGTCTGCGCGGGCTCGGGTATGTCCCGGCCGTCCTCTGGATCATGAGTCGGGTCGTCGACGGCCTAGCTCATGCGCACGAGCGGGGGATTTTGCACAGGGACCTCAAGCCCGCCAACATCCTCATGAGCGACGACGGCGAGCCGCTCCTGCTCGACTTCAACCTCGCCGAGGACACGAAACTCAAGATCCACGCTTCGGCGGCCCTCGTCGGCGGCACGCTCCCCTACATGGCCCCCGAGCACCTTGACGCCTTTCGGGAAGGGAGGAAGTCCGTCGACGCGAGGAGCGACATCTACGCGATCGGCGTCATCCTCTTCGAGTTGCTGACCGGGCGCACTCCATTCGAAGTCCGCCGAGGGCCGATCGAGTCGGTAATCCCCTTGATGGTCTCCGACCGCGCCGGGCCGTTCCCCTCGGCGAGGCGGTGGAACGGGCAGGTTTCACGCTCGGTCGAGTCGATCGTGGGGAGGTGTCTCCAGCCCGATCCCGCGAGGCGGTATCAGTCGGCTCGCGAGCTCCAGGCCGATCTGCGCCGCCAACTCGAAGACCTCCCGCTCAAGTATGCCCCCGACCCGTATCCGATCGAGCGGTTGCGCAAGTGGGCGAGACGGCACCCGAGGCTAACCTCGACGACGACCGTCGCCCTGCTCTCGACTCTCCTGCTCGCGACCGTCGTCGCGGGCTTTCTGGTCCGGCAGCGAGACCTCCGTCAGCTTGAGGCGTCCGACTCCTTCCATCGCCTGCAGGAGGAAGTCGGTCGCGTCGAGTCACTCCTCGCCTCGCGTGACGCAAGCCCTCGCCAGATCGAGGAAGGGGAGGCCCTGAGCCTCGCCGTCCTCGATCGTTACGGCGTCCTCAATAATCTCTACTGGACGGCGCGCCCGCTGGCCGCTTCGCTGCCGGAGGGCGACCGTATCGCGCTCCGAGGAGAGATCGGCGATCTACTCCTATTCTACGCGCGGTCGGTCTCGTGGAACGCGGAGGCGTTGGCCGACCCATCGTCCCGCGCCGAGCGCCTCGGGTTTGCCTCTCGCCTGGATGCGCTCGCGGAGCGTTCCTATTCGGGGGGCATAACGCCCTGCAGACTCTGGCTCCAGCGAGCGACGCTCGCCCAACTCCGGGGAGACGAGGATGGGGCCGGACGACTTCGAGCGGTCGTTCACACGATGCCGTTACGCTCACCTCGGGATCGATTCTGGTCGATCGCCGATCGGCTCGATCGCGGCGACCGCTCGAACCTCCTGCCGACCGTGCAGGAGACGACCCGGCTCGACCCACGGAATTACACCAACTGGCTGCTCCTCGGCAACTGCTACGCCCAGCTCGGCCAGCCCGACGAAGCCGCCTACTGTTTCGGCACCGGGATCGCACTCCGACCGGAACTCTACTGGTCCTACTTCAATCGCGGGCTGATCTATCTTGATCTCAAACGATACGACCTGGCCGTCGGTGACTTCGACCGGGTGATCGAGCTAAGACCAAGCCTCGTGGAGGCCTCGCTCAACCGCGCATTGGCTCGGCTCGGCGCGGGCGACACCACCGGCGCGATTGACGACCTGACTCGCGTGCTCAGCAAGCCCGACGCACCCACCCGTGCCTGGTTTATCCGGGCGAAGGCGCGAGAAAAGACGGGAGACCGCGAGGGGGCACGGCTCGATCGCCAAGAAGGACTGCGCCGTAAACCTAACGACGAACTCAGTTGGATCGCTCGGGGTCTCATTCGCCTGCCCACCGACTCTCAAGGCGCACTGGCCGACTTCGACTCGGCCCTCGCCTTGAATCCTCGCTCGCGGCCCGCCCTTCAGGACAAGGCGAGCGTCCTCTCCGAGCACCTCGGTCAGGTCGAAGAGGCAGTGAAAGTGCTTAACACCGCCCTCCGTTACCATCCCGATTCCGTCAACGCCTTGGCCGGACGCGGGGTGCTGCTCGCCCGACTCGGACGTCGCGACGAGGCGCTACGCGACGCCAGGTCGGCCCTCGCTCTCAACGATCGGGCGGCGACCCTCTATCAAGTTGCCGGGATCTACTCGCTCACCTCCAATCGCGAACCCGCCGATCGAGCCGAGGCGCTGAGGCTCCTCGCCTCCGCCTTCCGAAAAGATCCCGTCTGGCTCAGGGCCGTCCCGACCGACCGCGACCTCGACCCGATCCGAGAAGGGTCCGGATTCCGAGAACTGCTCCGGGCCTTCACCGTCGTCATACAGAATGAGGTTTTCGCCAACACCCCTTCACACCGGTGAAGGAAATTAGTTAAAAATTATGTAAGCCTATGATTTAGAGAGGATTCGCGGGCGGCCTGGCCCGTTTGAGGACGTAAACGTCGGATCGTCGACGATTTTTTTGGCGGACCAGACACACCGTTCCTGCTCTCCGTCCGACAAGAGGGAGGCCGGCGGCCCTGGTCGCCGCTCTTCACGATCCCAAGTTCAATGCCGAGGTCGCAACGATGTCGAGCCCTACTCGCGACAAGAGACGGTCCCGGCTCACCGTGGAGTGTCTGGAAGGCCGGGCCTTGCTCGCCACTTTCGGCGTCCCCTGGCACGATCCGAGCCACCTGACGCTCAGCTTCGCGCCCGACGGCTCGGCCATCGCCGGGCACACCAGCTCCCTGTTTCAGTCGTTGAACGCTCAGGCAGCGTCTAAAGTCTGGAAGCGCGAGGTCCTTCGGGCCTTTCAGACCTGGGCCGTCCAGGCCAATGTCAACATTGGGCTCGTCGCCGACGGCGGCCAGGCTTTCGGTACCCCAGGCAAGCCGCAGCACGATCCTCGGTTCGGCGACATCCGAATTGGGGCGCAGAAGATGTCTCCCGAAGTCTTGTCGGTCTCGATCCCGAATGACCCGGCTGTCTCCAGTACCTGGACCGGCGACGTTCTGATCAATTCAGACGACGCGTTTGGCGGCAAGAAGCTCGACCTGTTCTCGGTCGTACTCCACGAGGCGGGCCACGTCTTCGGTCTGGGGGAGAACGCCGATCCGAAGTCGATCATGTACGGCAGATATAAGGGCGGTCAACAGCTCTCGCCGGCCGACATAGCCGCGTTGCAAGCCCTCTACGGCACACGTGCCCTCGACCCGAACGAGGGGTCCAGAGGCAATGACACGATGGGCACTGCGACACAAGTCCAGTTCCCAGGGAGCTATACGGGTGCGACGCCGCTCGTTGTCTACGGCGACATCAATTCGACCAAAGATGCGGATGTTTTCGCGGTGCGGCCTCCGAGTAACTACACCGGACCCGTAACGTTCCGGCTCCAGAGCGCCGGCATCAGTCTTCTGACCACGCACCTGACGCTCCTGGACGCCCGCGGAAACGTCCTGGACGATACGCAGGCCGCTAGCGACTTCGGCGACACGGTTTCGCTGCATCTCAACAGGGTAAGTCCCAACCAAACCTATTACCTGAAGGTCCAAGGGGCGACCCACGACGTCTTCGGGATTGGGAGCTACGGGCTCGGGATCACGTTCGACGCGAAGAACACGGCAACCCCCGCTGCTCTCGACTCCGTCATGCGGGGTCCGTACCAGGCGTTGAGCAATAACGATATCGCGTCAATCTTCCAGAACCCCGCCGTTGCCCTTTTCAACCATAGTGAGCGTGACGGCGATCTGATCGCAGCGACGCAACTCAGCACAACGCCGGGCTTCTTCCAGAATTCCCATTACGAGACCGTCGCGAGCCTCTCCAGTCCGACCGACGTCCACTTCTATCGGATTCAGCGACCGAACGTCCGCAACGGTCAGGGCCTTGTCTTGACTGCCACCGTCAGGGCCGTCGACCCGAACGGCGTCGCGCCTCGCGTCGCCATCGTCGACGGGAACGGTAACGCCCTGGATATGACGATCCTGGCCAACGGTAATGGCACGTTCACGATCCAGGCTTCGAACTTCAAGGGGGGCGGAAACATCTACCTCCGCGTCACGCCGGGCGGGGCGGGTTCTGGGGTCGGGAATTACGCCCTCGATGCACAGTTCGGCACGACGCCCGCCCAGCTCACGACCTTCGCAGGCGGCAACCTCGACGCGGGTGTCGGCCAGAAGTTCTATAACGTCTACATCGCCGAGAGCCAGATCTTCCAGTTTCTCCTCTCTACGGCCGGCACTGGGGTACCGGCGGGCACATCCGTTCAGATGACGATTACCGACAAGACCGGCCGCGTCGTCGGCACGCTCAATGCTGCTGTGGGCGATACCGTTAGCGGCGACGCCCTCTTCCTGACGCCCGGGGCCTATATCCTCCGCTTCGCGGTATCGGGGACAGGCAGCAACCTCGTCGCGCCGCTCTCGTATTCCCTCGTCGGTGGATCAATCAGCGACCCGATCGGACCCGCGCTTGAAGATCCGACCTTGGCGCCCGTCTACACCTCGCCAACGATGCCCGGACTCTTCGTTTATCCAGGTCCCGTCGTCACGCCGTTCTCGTACCTGATCGCTCCTCTGCTCAACCAGCCGCCGCCCCCGACTCTGCCTCCCGCCGTACGTCCGCCGGCCCTGCCTTGATCGACCGCCGGACACGTAGCCAACCGATGAATCTCTCTTGCAATTCTAGGCCGTGTGGACAAAACCTGGATAAGGAGCGTCGGCCAGGCTACCGCAGAAGGATCATGATCGACGCCACATCGACAAATCCAAGGAAGTTGCGACTGGGCTTCTCGTAGTGGGTCGCCACCCTTCGGTACGGCTTCGGCAGACTGATGAACCACTCGACCTTCTTATGCTCCTTATACAGATGCTTATCGTATTCACGAAGCACTTTCCGCTTCTTCTTCGATGGGATCACCGCCGCCCCCCTTGCGCCTCGGCCGCCGCCACGACCCTACACTCTCGTAGGCCCTGTCGAGGATGTAAGCCCCCGCCTTCTGGCCCTGGATCAACGGCCCGGCCTGGGTGACGTCGTCCTCCTGGCCCGCCGTGAGGAGAAACCGCACCGGATTGCCCAAGCCGTCGACGAGGATCTGGAGTTTCGTACTGAATCCGCCCCGAGATCGGCCGAGGGCCTCGCCGTCTTGCCCCCTTTTTTCCCGGCCGCATGCTGGTGCGCCCGGACCACTGTGCTGTCGATGATGACCCATTCGAGGTCGGGGTCTTGCAGCGCCTCGAAGACCTGCTCCCACACCCCCTTCTTGGTCCAGCGGTCGAATCGCTTCCAGCCCGAGTTCCCGTACCCGAATCGCTCGGGGAGGTCTCACCATGGGGCACCCGTCTTGGCGATCCAGAGGACCGCGTTGACGAAGAGGCGGTTGTCCTTGGTGGTCACGCCGGGGTCTCCCGCCCGGCCGGCGAGGAACTCTTCGATGCGTTTCCAGTCGTCATCGGCGATCTCGTAGCGACGCATGGGCAACGCTCCGGGAACCGATCGTCGATGGGAACCTCACCTGATCCTGCTCAAAGTCCCTCGATTTTGTCCACACGGCCTAACCCACCACCGCTTGACGGGGGATCGACCGCCAAGCCAGGGGAGCCCGGCGTTCCAGGCCTCGCCGGCCGGCGACCGCCGCCGCGTCGAGGCTCGGCTCGGCTCGGGGCGACGAGCCCCGCCTGGTGAAGGGCGGCGAGTTGTCCAGCGTCTTTCTCCTTTCTGTCGGCCGGATAGTCACGCCCGTCGCGGACGACGATCCCGGCGTCCTTCGACCAGCACCGCGAGAGGGTCGCCTCGCACGCGACGGGGATGTCGCCGCCGAGCACGCCGGCCATCGCCTCGCACATCGCCTCGCGGGCCGCCTCGACGCGGGCGAGGTCGACCGACCCGTCGCGCTCGGGCAACTCGATGAGCACCTCGTCGTGGATGAAGGCGACGACGCGGAACCCCTCGCGTGTGAGACGCCAGAGCGCCAGCTTGGCCCCATCGGCGGCCAGGCCCTGGAACGGCGTGTTCCGCGCCTGGGTGAAACTCACCCCGCCCCGGATCCGGCCGGTCAGTGTCACGACCGCTTCCTTGAAGAGCATCCGGGCGAGCTCGTCGCCGCCAACGCCCCGGGCCAGGAACGGGGCGAGGGTGGGGTTGCGGTTCAGGGCTTCAAGGCCCTCCCAGAGGGAGGAGAGATCGTCGGGGTCGTATGGGGTGCCGTCGCGCTTCGCGGTCTCGCCCCGGACCACCCGCCGGATGCCTCCGCAGACCGCACCGGATCGCGTCTCGCGACGATCGAATCGCGACCAGCACTCCCCGGCCGAGGTCGCGAGGTTTTGCTCTAGCTGTTACAGCGTCTTCGGCGCGGACGAGCGGCCTGGATCGGGGCCTGATGACCGCCGACGCGCCGAGATCGGAGAACTGGGAGAGAGTCGAGGTCTCGACGAAGTCGATCCAGTCGGCGACGATCGGGTGGTGGACGGCGATCTCGGACCAGTCATCGGCCACCATCGAGATAGCCCCGGAATCCGACCTCGGCGCGACGGAGGGATTTCCGGATCGCGTTGCGTCCGTCGCCGCCCTGGAGAGGAGCCGGCGGAGCATAGACTGGTCAAGCAGCGGTGCGCCGCTCGGCGATCGGAGGATGCGACCGACCCAATCCATTCTGAACAAATCGGCACTTCCGGCATGGGCTTGCATCCGGCGAATGGCCCCGTCGAGTCGCCGGGAATGGGACCGTCGGGCGCGCTCGACCTGCGCGAGATCGACGCCCAGCCCATCCCGGCCCACGCGATCGAGGGCGATCGCGCCGCTGACCTGGATCGACTCGCTCAGCACCCGATGTCTTGCGATCGTCTCGGCCGGGATCTCCTGCCGACGAGCGAGATGGCGATCGCGGGGTCCCGGCCGACGAGCCTGATATCTACGTATTCGCATATTAGCGTCTTCAGGTCGCGGGGCGTGGGAGGGGCGTCGGCCTCGGCGAGGCGGACGAGCATGTCGAGCAGGACCACGCAACCGATCCTGCCGTCGTCGACCACCGCCCGCCAGGCGTCTGCCGCGTCGCCCCGACCCAGGTCGGCGAGGTGACGGGCGACGACCCAGTATCCAGAGGCGGCGTCGAACTTCACGAAGGATCGGCGAGTATGGGCGCGCAGGAAGTCGGCGAGCCGCTCGGGGCCGATGGCGGCAGACGCTTCACCGGTGCTGGCCGTCACCCCGGCGAGCGACGCGATCTCGCCCTCGCACGCCCGACCCCCGATCGCTATCCGATCTCGGATCGACCGCAGACGATGTATCGGGTCGGATCACGCGGCCCGTCGCCGTGTCGATCAGCGCGAGCACCTCCGGCCTGAGCTTCCTGAGGAGGCCCCGATGGCCGTCGTCGAGCGCCCATTTCCGCCGGCGGTTCCCGATCGAACCGTCCGGCCCGGGGGCCAAAGTGATCCCGAGACGCCCGAGATCGGCGACGAGTTCGCACGCCCTCTCGTAACGAGGCCTCCCCGATCGACCGCGCGGGCAGAATCGGTGCTCCTCGGGGGCTGTCGGCGAGTCTCCCCGAGACGTTCGAGATGGCGAGGGGTCTTTCACAGGAATTCCTCCTCGAAGTCGCCGTCGACCTCCCCTTCAATGTCGCAGGCTGGTCCGAAATCTCCCGAAGTCACGCATCCGTGGGCCCGGCGGACCGGTGCCGGCGTTCGTGGGTTGACCCCATAACGGGGACATGGCTTGCGACCCGACCCCGCGCGGGGTTGAGGTGGAAGTTCCCGCAAGTAGCCGCGATCGATCAGCTCGTCGATCGCGGGCCTCAGCCGATCGATGCCCCGGTCGAGGACGGCCTCTGCGTGCGGGATGAGATATTCGCCCGCCCGGATCGCGCGACTGATTGTCTCCGCCGCCAGCGGGATGGACTGGGGCGAGGATTCGCCGTCATGCTCGGCGAGGTGGAGCAGCCCCGCGATCCGCAGGATGGCCCCGACGAGCTTGGTCGCCCAGTCGGCGATCGCGCCGGATCGAGGCGGGGTTCGAGCCAGTGATCGAACTTACGCAGGGCGTTTCGGGCCTCCGCCGAGAGGAGGATTGTGTAGGTGAGTCCTCGATCGACGCCCGGCCGATCGCCTGTCGCCCGCGCGGCCCCTATCCCCGCCGGGAGGGCCGTCGCGCGGGTCGGAGTCGCGTCGCGGGAGAGGAGGCACGTGATCGTCCGGTGATAGCGCGCGCGGACGGCTTCCGGCACCGGGGCCGGGTCGATGAGGCGACGGCCCACCAAGCTCTTCGGCATGGAAAAGAGGAATCGCGCGATCACCCCCTTGCCCCTGAAGCCCCTGTTGTCGGCGAGGTCGGCGATGACCTCGGGCTGGACCGCCAGCCCGACAATCAGCGCCGGGGCGAGGGCCGATGCGATCGATGCGGATGTCGTCGCCGGCGTGCCCCTTGAGCAAGACGTCGAGGTTCGGCCGGCCCGAATAGCGGCCCGCGACCTACTCGAACAGCTCCCCTTCGGGACTGAGGACGCCGACCCGCCCGCCGTTCTGGGCCAGCAGGCTCGTCAGCCGCTCGGGGGTCGCGTTGTCGGCGAGCGTTCGCGGTGGCGAGGGGAGTTGCAACTCGGCGAGCCTTGCCGCCAGCTCCTCGGTCTGGCGGCCCAGCGCCTCGCGTTCGGGGCCTTCCCTGGCCTTGGCGAGCCGGCCGTTCAACACCTTGAGGCGAGCCTCCTCGGCCTCCCGTCGCTGATTCGCGACGGCGAATTCCTGCCGGAACGAGCGACCCGTCTCCTCCTCGTAATCCATCAGCGGTCGCGTGATCTGCGAGAAGACGGTGCTCTTGCGGTTCCCCGGCTCCAACGCCACGACGAGATTGAGGTTCAGGGGCTCAGCGTAGCCGTCGTCGATCCGGACCTCGTAACGCTTCGCGCAGGCCACCGACAGGGCGGCCAGGGCCAACATTCCCGGCAGGTCGGGTGGGGTCTGGGTGGCGACAGCGAGGTCGCGGATGAAGTCGCCGATCGAGTCGGGGAAGATGTCGGCGGGGAAGGGCGTCGGGAAGGTCCGCTTGTGGCCGATGGGTGAGGGGCCTCGCTCGGCCAGCGCCGAGGCGACCTTCGAGGCGGTGGCGCGGGCGACCGCGAGGTTGCCGTCGACCTTGGTCCGGCGGCTCGCGTTGTCCTCGCGATCGTAGAGCGTTTAGGAGAGGCCACGCTTGTCGATCGTGACCGGCCCGATCCGCTCGACCTTCACGTCGCGGGTGTGGCCCGTTTCGGTCCGGCCGGAATGGCCAACGGTGCCCTTCGATCTCTTCGCCATGGTGAGGTGTTTCCCACGGCGTCGATCCGGGGGACGACCCCGAATGTTTCACAAGAACTTTCACAAACGCCGTAGGACCAAGGAAGAAGAAATCGTAAACCACTGCAACCTATGAAACTTGCACAACCACGATTCCTATCAGCGGAGAGGGAGGGATTCGAACCCTCGGTACCTTTCGGTACACGGCATTTCCAGTGCCGCACAATCGGCCGCTCTGTCACCTCTCCGGGCCAAACGCGAAGACACATCTTACGCGATCATGCCTCCGGGTCAATTGCGCCTCGGGGCATGATCTCCGATTTTGACCGATCGACCCACCAAGAATCGCTCCGATCGATCGAACGTCTTCATGATGCGTCGTCCCGAACGTTGCGTGATGGGCGACTTTCGGCGCGTCTCAACCGCAAGGATGGGGACTTTACCCCGGCTTCGGTGAGGGTTACCATGCGTATCGCCTTCGACCGCCCCTAGTTGACAAGCTGGAGATGACCTTCGATGTCTTCCGACGCGAAATCCTCGACCTCGACCAACTCTTCGGCCGTGGCTCGACGTGAGAAAGGGGTGCGGATCTTCACCTATCCGAAACTCATTTTTATCTTCCCGACACTCGTCATGGCGCTCGTCTGCTGGGTCGGAATGATGTCGATCCGCGATCGAACCGCCAGGCCGAGCCGGGAACTATCCGCAACGGCGACCCCGACCAACGATGCGAAGGTTCAGCCTGCGACGACGACCGGGCGACAGGCTCCCGACTTCAAGAGCCCGCAGAATATGCTGGGGCTGCTCTTCCTTGGCGTCTTCGCGTTTAACATGCTGATCCTGACGTTCGACTTCCCGAGATTCACGATCGTCGCCACGGCATTACTCGGCTCAACGGTGGTCTTTTTCCTGATGTGGCTCGGGATGAAGATGGACTTCCTGACCCCACTCGTTCGCCTGCTCGACGGGCTCTATGTCACGGCGAACTCGGGGTTTTACTTCGTCTTTGCTGTGATCCTGATGGTCATGTACGGAATCGTCCTTGTCACCCGCTGGCTCGATTACTGGGAATTCATGCCGAATGAGATCCTCCACCACCACGGTCCCTGGAGCGACCTCGAGCGGTTCCCGACGATGAATCTGAAATTCGACAAGGAGATCCCTGACGTCTTCGAGCACATGCTCTTCGGCTCGGGTCGATTGGTCTTCCACGTCGCCAACGAGCAGAAGGCGATCATTCTCGACAATGTGCTGCACATCAACCGCAAGGAAGAAGCGTTGAAGCAGATCATGAGCCGGCTCGAAGTCCGGGTCACGACCGACCAGGAAGTCGCCCAGCCCTGATATGTCGTCGAGAGTCTTCCGACAAGGGGATTGCAAAGTCCCCTTCCTGCCGAAGATGGGGTGGCCCCGGTTCTCGAACCGGGGAGGTGAGACGGCCCGTCCGGAGGTTGTCCCTCACCGGTTCAAGAACCGGTGCCATCCGAAAGATCTTGAGGATTCCTGACCTGGCAATCCTTCTGGATTCCCCAATCAGCAAGCTCTACTCTCGGCACTGACATGAGGTGCCGAGATGTGGGGTTTATTGATGGTCAAGTCGGGTTCCGAGTAGATCTCTCGGCGCAATAACTCGTCGAGGATCGGGCCGTGCAGGGCCGCTTCGAGGTCGAGGAGCCGTCGCGCCACGTAAGCGCCGTCGAGCACGCGATGATCGTAGATGATCTTCACGCACACCGAGCCGAACGGGTCGATCGGGCCGAAGGTAAGCGTCGTCGTCAGCGGCGAGATCGGGTGGAGCGACTCGGCACCGAGCGCGCCGTAGGAGGTTAGCCCGAATGTCCCAAATCGCTTCGATCGCTTGACGCCCGAGATGTTGAGCGTCGCCCACCAGAGGAATCGACGTAGCGCCGTCGGCACCCGGCTCACTCGCAGGGCCTGTCGGAAGTAACCGATCGAGTCGAGCGGGTCGTTCTTGTAGGAATTGACCGAGAGCTGGATCTGCCCGATCGCCTGGGCTTCGGGGGCGCGGAAGAGGCCGACGAAGACACCTTCCTCGCCGTCAACCACACGTTCCACTGCCAGTGAGCAGAGCGACTGCGGATGCTGGTAGATTCGCAGACCGGGCCATGTGAGCATCGCCCGCCGTAGGGCAGGGTTCTGCGCGGCCACGATCGCATAGGCCTTCATGAACAACGTCGCCCACGACGGCTTGGCCGGATGGGCCAACCTCGGCCCGATCAATCGACCGATATTCATCGATCGGCTCACCGGCACCGAAGGAACTCGGCGCGCAAAGTGGACGAGATCGTTGATGAACCGTCTCGGCCCCGATATGGGGATCATCAGACCCTTCGGCTCGTGCATCCATGCACCTCAACCAGACGGACGGGCCAGATCCAGGTCGATCAAAAGATGATAGCACAATGGGGCGTTGACCAGGGCAGCCTGCACGTCGTCAAGATATCGCAAAGCGGGGGCGAGGGGAAGGCGAAGCTCTCGGGAATGACCCGCCGGCCTGGACTCCCCAAACACGGGGTCGGCATGCGATAATCCGGCGCGGAGATCGGGCCAAAGTTCCGGGCGAGAGGGCTGAGCGAGAGTGTCTGACTACCCTTTGCTTTATGTCCATCTCCTCCCAACGATGATCCCTCCCGAGGCCCTCCGAGGCGGCGTCGCGGTCGTGCTCGACGTCCTCCGCGCCACCACCGTCATGATCCACGCCCTCGACGCCGGTGCCGACGCGATCCGTCCCTGCCTCGAAATCGAGGAAGCGAGGGCGGTCGCGGCGAACCTTCCCACGGGCACCGTCGTGCTTGCGGGCGAACGCCAGGGGTTGGAGATCGACGGTTTCGACCTCGGGAACTCTCCAGGGTCGTTCACTCGTTCGGTTTGTCGCGGGAAGACCGTCGTGATGACGACCACCAATGGAACACGCGCGATCCTCGCTTCGGTCGACGCCGATCGCGTCTTGATCGGCTCGTTCCTGAACCTTGCCGCGACCGTGCGGGTGCTTTCGAAGGAAAGACGACCCATTCACCTGGTCGCTTCCGGCACCAATGGGTTGGTGAGCTTCGAGGATTCGTTGCTGGCCGGCGCGTTGGCCCACTCACTTCGTGCGACGCACCGGCCGATCGGCAATGACGAAGCGGTCCTGGCCGAACTGGCGTGGATCGCCGCGAAGTCGGAATCGCTGGTCGATGTGTTAGGGCGAGGGACGGGCGGTCGACGCGTCCGAGAGATCGGGCTGGCAGCGGATATCGTGGTTGCCGCTGACGTCGATCGGATCGACCTCGTGGCCGAAATCGTTCGAAACCCGATCCGGGTCGTCCGGTCGGGTGAGCAGAAATCCGGTTGATACATCAAAATGGGCGGGCCAGACCAGGGTCAGCCCCGGAAGGATCGTTTCGCGATGGACATGGACAAGCTGGTCTCGCTCTGCAAGCGCCGAGGCTTCATCTTTCCGTCGAGCGAGATCTACGGAGGCATCAACGGCTTCTGGGATTACGGCCCGCTCGGCGTCGAACTCAAGCGGAATATCAAAGACGCCTGGTGGCGCGACACGATCACGAGCCGAGACGACGTCGTCGGCATCGACTGCTCGATCATCATGCACCCGAAGGTCTGGGAGGCGTCGGGCCACATCGGCGGGTTCAGCGATCCGATGGCCGATTGTCGCGAATGCAAAGGCCGGTTTCGCGCAGACCAGTTGACCTACATTCGATTCGATCTGGCCAAAGATGACTCGGCCGAGACGAAGCCGAAGACCATCTATTTCTTCGGCTCGGGAAATGCCGTCGAAGTGGCCGAGCAGAATGCCAAGAAGATCGGCAAGCTTCAATCGTCCATCAAACCGGGCGAGACCTTGAACCGCACTGACGGCGATTACACCACGCTCGACACTGAGGCGAAGACCCTTTTTCACTGCCCAACGTGTGGCAAAGCGGGCACTCTGACCGAACCCCGCAACTTCAACCTCATGTTCGAGTCTCACGCCGGAGCCATCGCCGACGAGGCGAACAAGGTCTACCTCCGGCCCGAGACGGCGCAGGGCATCTTCGCCAACTTCAAGAACGTCGTTGATACCAGCCGCACGAAGATCCCCTTCGGCATCGCGCAGGTCGGCAAAAGCTTCCGCAACGAGATCAATCCTCGCAACTTCATCTTCCGATCCCGCGAGTTCGAGCAGATGGAGCTCGAATTCTTCTGCCATCCCGATCAGGCAGCCGAGTGGTATGCCTACTGGCGGAAGGCGCGGTTCCAGTGGTATATCGACCACGGCATCCGCAGCGACAAGCTCCGGCTTCGCGACCACGACCCCGACGAGTTGGCCTTCTACTCGACCGCAACGGCCGACATCGAATATGCCTTCCCGTTCGGCATCAGCGAGCTTGAGGGGATCGCCCATCGCGGCGATTATGACCTCGGCCAACATCAGCAGTTCAGCGGGAAAGACCTCAGCTACTTCGATGAGGAACGCTGGGAACGGGACAAGCCGGCGATGGGCATGACTTCGTTCAAAGAGTATCTCAAGAAGAACGAAGGTGCCGAGAAGCCGGGATATCCTTATCAGTATCTCCCGCACGTCATCGAGCCCTCTGCGGGTGCCGATCGCGCGACGCTCGCATTCCTCTGCGAGGCGTATCAGGAAGACGAGGTCGGCGGCGAGCTGCGGACCGTCTTGAAGTTCCACCCGAGGCTCGCCCCGATCAAGGCGGCGGTCTTCCCGCTGGTCAAGAAAGACGGCATGCCCGAGAAGGCCGAGGCGATCTACCGCGAGCTGAAGCGGCACTTCAACGTCTTCTTCGACGAGAAGGGGGCGATCGGCAGGCGCTATCGACGGCAGGATGAGGCCGGAACGCCGTTCGGGATCACCGTTGACGGCCAGAGCCTTACCGACGACACCGTCACCTTCCGCGACCGCGATAGCTGCAAGCAGTGGCGCGTTCCGGCGGCGGGGGCCGTGCAAGCGCTCCGAGATTTGCTGGAAGGTAAACCGATCCCAGGTGCCGAATCGCCGGCCACCGAGATCGAGGAGTCTTCAAATTGATCCCCTGCATCAGCCAGGCCACAACGCTCAGCTCATCCTTCGAGGATGACCTCTCCAGCTACGCCCGCGCCGGCTTCGGCGCGGTCGAACTCTGGATGACCAAGCTCGAAACCTACCTCGAAGGCCACTCGATCGCCGACGTCAAGGCGCTCTTCGACCGGGAAGGAATCCAGCCCGTCGCGGCGGCCTCGCAGGGCGGCCTCTTGCTCTCGCGAGGCTCGGAACGCGAGACGCACTGGAACCACTTCCGCCAACGGCTCGAATGGCTCAACGCCCTGGGGGTCACGACCCTCGTCGTCACCCCTGACTTCGTCACCTCGCCGACCCAGGACGACTATCGACGAGGCGCGGCCTCGCTCGGAGAGGCCGTTGACCTGGCGGCAGCGGCAGGTGTGCGGCTCGCGCTCGAATTCCAGAAGGGGAGCGGCTACTGCTCGTGCCTCGAAACGGCCGTCGCCCTGATCGGCTCGTCGGGCAGGGCGGGGGTCGGGGTCTGTCTCGACCTCTTCCATTTCTATACGGGGCCGAGCAAGTTCGAAGACCTCGCATACCTCACGAACGACAACCTGGCATGGGTCCAACTCTCCGACCTGAGCGGCACCCCTCGCGAGATCGCCGGTGACTCCGACCGGATCTTCCCCGGCGAGGGAGACTTCCAGATCGGCCCGATCCTTGAGCACATCGGCTCGTTCGGGTACGAAGGGCACGTCTCGCTTGAAGTCCTGAACCCCTCGCTCTGGGAGATCGCGGCCGATCGCGTCGCCGACGCTGGGTTCCAGGCCGTCCAGCGTGTCTTGGGCCGATGGAAGCCCGCGCAACCCTGGGGGGGAGAATAGCCTTGTCGAGCGGCGTGGTGACCATCCCTGTCCCAATCGCGATCTATCGCGAGGAACAGCTTTTCGGCTGGTGGGTCTATGCGCTCCTGGGGGTTATGGTCGCCCTCTCTTGCTACTTCCTCAAGATCCGCCTCGAAGGGGCTGAGGGGACCGACAACTATCCCCACTCGTTCGGGATCATCGTCGGGTTCGCCCTTCCCGCGATGCTCGTGATCGGCGTCTTGCGGATGACCACCGAAGTCACCGTCGGCCGGATCGACGTCAGCTTCGGCTGGTTGCCAAGCTATCGCCGTTCGGTCAATCTCGGCGCGATCGAGCGTGTCGAAACCGTCCGCTATCGCCCGCTCGTCGATTGCCGAGGCTGGGGCATCCGATCGGGCCGAGACGGCGAGCGAGTTCTGAGTGCCCGAGGCAACCGGGGCGTGCGTCTCCATATGATCGACGGGTCAAGACTGCTCCTCGGCAGCCAGCGTCCCGAAGAGTTGGCCTCCGCCATCAACAACGCGATCCACCCCGGATCGTGAACCCGATCAGATCCCGATCACGCGGTCTCTCGCGGTGACTTCCCACTCATCAACGACGTCCCCATCACGCACGACATAGGCCCTTCGGTGCAGGGCCACGGTCGGGCAGACGTGCATCGGGATCGCCAGCATCGCCGTGCCGGGCGGATAGTCTCCGGCGTTGTCGAGATCGACGACAAGATGCTCTTCGCTCTGGCCGCCGATCCGCGCGTCGGGCAGGTCTGGGAGCGTCAGGCGAGCACCGACCGGGTCGGCAGCGACGGCCTTGTGTCCGAGGTCGAGCGTGATCCGACCGGGCCGAGGCTGACTGATCACCCGAGTGAGAAGGAGTGCGGCGGGGGTGAAAGGCAGGTCAGGAAACTTGGCCGCATAACTCGCGTCGTGGAGCGTCGACGTCCCCGGTGAGCATTCACTGCCGGGAACCGTGCAGGCGGCGTGGATCGGGAAGGTGGGTGTCCCGCCGAGGATGAGCCGAGGGATCGGATAGCCCTTACCGATCAACGTTTCCCGGAGTTCCAGCACCGGCGCGAGCCCTTCGAGCGAGGCCCGTTTTCGCTCTTCGGGATCGCTCGCCCGCTGATGGCCATCGTAAGCATGGAGGCCGTCGGGCCTCAGATTCGGTAGATCGGCGACGAGTGTGAAGAGACCGGCGGCGTCTCGGACATCGATCCCGGTCCGGCCCATGCCGACGTCGATATCGAGGAGCGTCGAGACAGGCCCATCAAGCGACTCGGCCGCCCGAGAGAGGGCCTTCGCTGACTCGGCGTGATCGACCAGAACGCGGAACGTGGTCTCCGGATAGGCGCGAATCAGGCGCACGAGTCGATCGAGGTTCGGGCCGACGAGCGGGTACGCGATGAGGACGTCATGGCCCCCCGCCGCAGCAATCATCTCAGCCTCGGCGATGGTGGCACACTTATGCTGATGGATTCCCAGTCGCTCCTCCAACCCAATGATCGCCGCCATCTTGTGCGTCTTCACATGGGGACGAAGCCGATCGGGCGTGCCGACCATCGCGATCATTGCATCCAGATTCGCCTTGATGATCTCTTCGAAGAGGATCAGCGAGGGGCTGAGCAACCGTTCGGGATGATTGAGCCGGTAGCGAAGGTCCATTGATTGGTCCAAATCCATTGAGAGCTATTTCACGGGAAGCAAGTCGATCACGGCGGCGGTCATCGCCTTGACCCCGGTCTCGATACTGGGCGCGGCGTCGGGATGATAGAGGGCCGAGTGGAGCGACGGCAGCGTCTCGCCCTTCGTCGTGGCCTCGGCGACGCGGGCAGGGGGAATGGTGCCGAGCCGGAACATGAAGATCGGCACGCCACCGGTCGAGAAGAGGCCGAAATCTTCCGCCCCCATCGTCGGCTCGACCACTTCGATGTTCGTATCGCCCAAGGCTCGCTTCAGGGAAGGGACGACCCGATCGACAAACGTGGGCGTGTTGATCGTCGCGGGGGTATCATCGTTGATGAGAACCTGCGGGGCAGGGGCCTTGTGGGCGTCAGCGAGGGCCTTCGACTTCCGCTCGATTCCTTCGATAAGCTGGGCTCGCACGTCGGGCCGATACGACCGGATTGTGAGCTGGAGGCGGACGTCATTCGGGATGATGTTGTGCTTCGAACCGCCGTGGATCGAGCCAACGGTGACGACGGCGGGGTGAAGCGGGTTGACCTCTCGGCTCACGATCGTCTGAAGGTCAAGCACCAACGCTGCTGCGAGCACGATCGGGTCGACGGTATTCTGGGGCATGGCCCCGTGGCCCCCTCGGCCTCGCACCACGATGTCCATTGACGTCGAGCTTGCCATCGCAGGCCCGCGCGTGTAGGCGACTTTTCCGGTTTCGAGATCGTGGGCCACATGAATCGCGAGTGCGAAGTCGGGCTTGGGGAAGCGGGTGTAGAGGCCGTCGGCAAGCATCGCCTTCGCGCCGCCGATCTTCTCCTCAGCGGGCTGGCCGACGAAGACGACGGTCCCGCTCCAACGGTCGCGATGCGTGGCCAGCCATCGGGCAGTGCCCACGAAGCAGGTCATGTGGATATCGTGCCCGCAGGCGTGCATCACGCCGACCGACTTCCCCTCGTCGTCGGTCGTCGTGACGGTGCTGGCAAACGCGAGCCCGGTCTGTTCGACGATGGGCAGCGCATCGAGGTCGGTACGGACGAGGACAGTCGGCCCCTGACCGTTTTTGAGGACGCCGACGACCCCCGTCTTGCCCACGCACGTCGTCACTTCGGCCCCTGCCTTCCTCAACTCTTCGGCGATCCGCTCCGACGTTTTCACCTCTTTGAATGACAGCTCGGGATGGCTGTGGAGGTGCTTGTAGAGGTCGAGCAACTCGTCAGCCCGAGCCATCGGGGCGGCGGCAATCGCGACGAACAAGGCAAGGGCAGGGAACCGCATGCGGGCATCTCCGGTCGGTGGTCAGTCGAGTCCGTGCTGTTTGTTGAACGCGACGGCCTTGGCCTCCTCGGCCTCGGGGATCAGACCGCAGCGCTGATAGATGATCGAGAGAGCGGTATAGCTGAACGTGTCGTCAGGCTCGATCTCGACGACCTTCTTGGCGTGGAACACCGCCTTCTCGGACTCGGCGAGGTCGACGTAAAGCTTCGCGAGCAGGCCGTGACCAATCGCGAACTTGGGGTCGATAACGACCGCTTCCTCAAGCTTGACCGCTGCGGCAGGCTTGTCGCCCGCGTCGCGGAGTTCGACGGCCTGGTCGTAGAGTTCGTAAGGCGTCGGCATCAGTCTTGGTTCCCGAGGGGAATTCCGAATCCGTTGTAGAAGAGTCGTATTGTAGGGATAGGCGGCATGGCAGGCCAGACAGAGTGGGTTGCAAGCTCAATTTCCTGCCGAGAGAACGCGGAAGGATTTTGACTTGGCGATCCTCCTGACAGGCCAGACCTCACGGTTGACAGCCAGCCATAAGGGCTTCAAACTGGATCGTCTACCGCCCTGCATCCTCAAGCGAGAACCGACCCCATGCGTTACCTCCCGCTCGGTTCGACGGGTGTCCAGGTTAGCGAGCTTTGTCTCGGCACGATGACCTTCGGCAACGGCTGGGGCATCGGCGGGATCGACGACGCGCAGGCCGATCAGGTCCTTGGCGCGGCGCTCGACGCGGGGATCAACTTCGTTGACACGGCCGACGTCTACAGCTTGGGTGAATCCGAATCGATCCTCGGTCGTGCTCTCAAAGACGGCCGGCGCGACAAGGTTGTGCTCGCTACCAAGGCCCTCAGCCGGATGGGGCCAGGGAGGAACGACGCCGGCCTGAGCCGCTATCATCTCGTCCGCGCCTGCGATGCCTCGCTCAAACGGCTGGGGACCGACCGGATCGACCTCTATCAGATCCACGGTTTCGACCACGACACCCCGATCGAAGAGGTCGTGCGCGGGCTCGATATGCTCGTGAAGTCAGGCAAGGTGCTCTATGTCGGCTTCTGCAACCTCTCGGCCTGGCAGATCGCTCTAATGCTCGGCAAGGCCGAATCGCTCGGCCTCGAACGGATGGTCAGCGCCCAGATGTATTACAGCCTCGTCGGCCGTGATGTCGAGCACGAGGTTGTCCCGCTCTGCCACAAAGAAAAGCTCGCGTTCCTGCCTTGGAGCCCGCTCGCCGGAGGCTTCCTGACCGGGAAGTATCGCCGCGACCAGGCCGTTAAGCCCGAGGGCAGCCGGTTCGCGACAAGCCAATTCGGCGAGTTTCCCCCCGTCGACAAAGAGGTGGGGTTCCGCGTCGTTGACCATCTCGTGGCCCTCGCCGAGAAGCTGGGGACGACGCCCGCCACGATCGCCCTCAAGTGGCTCCTGAGCAAGCCCGTCGTGACCTCGGTCATCGTCGGCTTCCGTCGGCTCGACCAGCTCATGGCGAATATCGCGGCGACGACGCTCGAGATCCCCGCCGACGACCTCGACGCGCTCGACCAGTCCACCGAACCGCCGGTCCAGTATCCGAACTGGATGATCAAGTTCCAGGCGAAGAACCGCAACCTCTGACCGACGACCGGCATATTTTGCCCGAAGCCCCCAGGCCGGGCAGGCCTGCGCCTCCAGTCACGATTGACGGATCGACGCAGTCGTCGTATCCTCCCGCCGTCTCGGGCGGCCTCGGAGTCGTCCGAACGATCTCTACGCACCACGACGGAAGGGAGTCTGTCGCATGAGCATCGCCATCGGGGTCGTCGCGCTATCCTTGCTAGCCGCCGAACCAGGCCCTTCGGCCGCACCAGAGTTGATCAAGTATGACCTCCGTATCGTCGACCTGCCGGGCATCGACTGGCGGGGTGAGCATTGCTTCAGCCTGAAGTCGGCCGGGCGAGAGGGTACGCATGGGGTATGGACGGCCCCTCGGATCGTCGCCGAGACCCTCTTGAAGCAGAAGAGCGGCGAGGCGAAAGCCAACCCGATGTTCTCATCGCAGCAGGGCGGGACCACGGTCGTCAATTCCTACACGACCCGCTATTTCGTGACGAGAATCGTCGCCACGGTCAACGGGGGGCAGGTGACCATTTCTCCCCAGGCCGATACGATCCACGAAGGCTACTCCGCGACGATGTCCGGCAGTGGTGCGACTCACGCTGTTCAGACCAAAGTCGATCTGAAGAGTGATTGGCTCGCCGACGTCCGCGACATCCACGTCCCCTATCCGATTCACCTCGACGGCTACAGCGGCGTCGTCCAGATGCCCCAGGTCGTGAGTTCGTCGGTCAAGGGCGAGTGGACCATCCCCGATGGCGACGTTCTCATCATCAGCCTCGGCACGCAGACGGTCGGCGCGAAAGACCCACACCTGGTCGAGCGGATCGCGATCGTCGAGCCGCGGAGGATGCCGCCGATCAGTCCCGAGGTCGTCGCCGCGTCTTACAACCCCGGATTCACGTCCGACCCGGGCAGCGGTCGGCCCGTCGCGATCCTGGCTATTCGCCCAATGCCGGCCTTGCCGAGCCGGTCGCTCTTGCCCTCGATCGGTCCCGACGGCAAGGACGTGGCCCTACCGCCGCTGCCCGACGCCCATGTCGAGACCGCCTCGCACGTCGGGCCGTCTGGCCCTCTGCCGAGCCCCCAGACGACCATCCCGGCGTCTTCGATGAAGTTCGATCCGAGCATCGCCCCGGCCCGTTTCGAGCCCCAGCCCGTCGGCCGGTCGAGTGTCGAAATCGACGGCGCGGCCCTGGCCACCGGCCGTCCCCAGACGATCCGCATTCCCCTCGGCGGGCGGCTCTCGATCGAATTGAAGGCGACCGTCGTTCCGAGCGATAAGCCGGAGTAATAATCCGCAATCGATCGTTGCCGGGTCGTCCAGAAGGCCCGGCAACCCGCCCCTCAATTTCACGCAGACCGGTATGGCCCACCAAAAGGCCAGACATCGAGCCCCCGCTGCGCGCCTTTTTTTCCACAACTCACTTTTTTGTCACCTATTTAACTTCACTTCATGCTTCCGGTCCGAGTATGGTGAGTCGGTCGACGGATTCCGCGAACTCTCGCGGACGGTTTTCGATCGATACGGACGAGCGCCGAGTCGTTGAGGAAGTGTAACGTCAACGTCCTCTCGGTGCGGCTCAGTCCCTTCGAGGCAGGCTTTCTCTAAACCACATGGTTACAGGAGTCTTGATCCGATGCGGAATGAAAATCGAGGTAACGACGGCGGAACGGCAACCGCGGATTTGCCGATCACGGGTGCGACGAAAGACCTGACGACCGGGACCAGATTGTGGCCGATGGTCGACCTAGAGTTTGCGACCACGCCGTTATGTCCCCCCCTTCCCGCGACAAACATCCCGATGCTGAATACGGCCCCGTCGCCGTTCGTGGCGCTTCCGCCGGCCACCCCATCAATGTCCATATCTTCGCCCTATCCCTCGATCCCGATGGATGAGAGCGCGAACCCCTCGCTCCAGTCGACGCCAGCCCCGCCCCCGTTCACTGCTCCCGATGATTGCGGCACCGACCCCACCTTCGGGCCGACCACAACGCCCGCCCCGCTATAAGTCGTGAGGGCGGACGATTCACGGTGATGAGGGTCTTATCAACGCGGTCGGGTGAGGGGATCGGAATGGGATCATCAGATCGCGAGTCTCTGGAAACGAGCGTTGTTGTCGTCTCTCATAACGAGGGTGAAAACCTTCTCAGGACTGTCCACAGCCTCCTCGATGCCCTCCCGCCCGCCTCCGAAATCATCGTGGTCGACGACACCTCGACCGACGGGAGCATCGAGGCATTACCGGTCGACCGAATTCGCGTCGTCCGTCCCGAAACGAGGTTGGGGATCTCCGCCGCCCGCAACCTGGGCGCGTCGGTCTCGCGCGGCGAGATCCTGATCTTCAGCGACGCCCACGTCGACGTCCGGCCCGGCTTCCTCGAACCGCTCCGCTCGACCCTGAATCGGCCAGGAGTCGGAGCCGTCGGACCGCTCGTCAGCACGAGGGGGGCCGAAGACCACAAGGGGTGCGGCTTCCGTTGGCGCGACGCGGGGTTGAACATCGAATGGCTCAGCGGCCAGGGGCGAGGGACGACACCTTACCCAGTGCCAATGCTCGTCGGCTGCTTCATGGCGGTTCGGCGCGATGCGTTTGTCGACGTCGGCGGCTTCGATGCCGACATGATCGTCTACGGCTATGAAGATGCAGAACTATCTATGCGTTTATGGGTTCTCGGGTATCAGTGCCTGCTCGTGCCCGAGGTCGATGTGACCCACCTCTTCCGGTCGACACACCCTTACGCCGTGAACTGGGCGGCGACCCTGCACAACCTGCTGCGCGTCGCCGTTGTTCATTTCAGCGCTGAGCGATATCGCCGCGTGGTCGCCTGCCTGAAGGGGCAGGACGCACTTCCTTCAGCCCTCGCGCTGCTGCTCGACGGCAACGCCTCCGAGCGTCGCCGCGAGATCAAAGATCGGCGAAAGCGCGACGACGAGTGGTACTTCCGCGAGTTCCACATGCACTGGTGATCGGGACGGGAGGCGGTCGGTGAAGGGGTTCCACAACATCTTCGCATGCCTGGTCCACGAGAGACGGGAATGCGTCGTCGACCTCGTCAGGAATCTGCGATACCTTGATCCGTCCTCGACGATCCTGCTCTACAACGGCGGCGGAGATCCCGACCTGCTCACTCGGGGCTTTCCGTTCGAACGCTATGGCGCGGTGATTCACCCCCGCCCCCGGCCACTCGAATGGGGCAGGCTTCACGACTTCGCGCTCGACTGCGGCCGATTCGCACTCGAACGGTTGCCGTTCGACACCATGACGATCGTTGACTCCGACCAGCTCGCAACCCGGCCCGGCTACTCAGAGGCCCTGGCGCGGTTCCTGAGCGATCGGCCACGTGTCGGCATGATCGCGAGCGAGGCAGGCCCGCAACCTGCCGACTCGAAGGTTCACCCCGTCGTCGCCGCCTTCGAGGAGGTGGACCTCTGGCGGCCGTTCCTCAAGCGGTTTCCAGACGGCGAGTCAAAATATGTCCACTGGACATTCTGGCCCGGCACCGTCTTCACGCGCGCTGCCCTCCGCGACCTGCTGCGCCTCTTCGACGAAGACCTCGTCCTCCGCCAGACACTCGCCCGGTCACGAATCTGGGCGACCGAGGAAATCCTTCTGCCGACCCTGACCGCAGTCCTTGGTCACGAGATCGTCGCCTCGCCATTTCGCCGCGACTTTGTGCAGTTCCGCATCGCCTACACCGGGACCCAGATCGAGGCGGCGCTGACGAGCGACGACGTCTTCTGGGTCCATCCCATCCCGCGCCTCTACGCCGACGGACGACGCCGACACATCCGCGAGCGGCTCGGACATTACGTCGCCCCGTTCGCAGTGGACGGGCAGACCGAACCGCGACGCGGATCGCGACACGTCTCGTCGCCAGCCCCGTCCCCACGCCCGGCAATCCTCCACCAGATGGAGCAGACCGAAGGCTGGCTGTCCCGCGTTGAAGCCGAATTGCTGATCCGAATCACCGAACATGCCATCGCCGAACATCCGGCCCCGGCAACCATCGTCGAGGTCGGCAGCTATCTCGGGCGGGCGACCGTGGTACTCGGGGGAGTCGCCAGGTCGATGGGTGCGGATACAAGGGTCTACGCCATCGACCCGCACGACGGCATCGTCGGCGCGACCGATTGCGGGTTGATCTCCGTGCCCGCAACTCTTGAACGCTTCCGGGCGAACATCGAGCGGGCGGGACTCGCCGACACGGTGACAACGATCATTTCCGCGTCAGCCGAGGTCTCATGGGATCGACCCATCGGATTCCTCCTGATCGACGGGCTGCACGACTACGTGAACGTCGCCCTCGACTTCTTCCGGTTCGAGCCGTGGCTCGTCGCGGATGCCTATCTAGCCTTTCACGACTATGGCGATCACTTTCCCGGTGTGAAGGCGTTCGTCGACGAACGTCTCGCCTCGGGACGATTCGCCAAGGTCGACCTCGCGGGCAGCCTTATCGTCCTCCGCAAGCGAGGAGCCGTGGCGTCCACACCCTTTGCGCGACGGCGTGATGCGAAGTCTGCCGAACATCGCTCGTTCATCGACGTTTACGACATCGACTTCCACGACGGTCAACGCACCTTCAACCCGTCGATCGCCGGGTCGCGAGAGCGAGTCGTGATATCCTACACCACGGCCCCCAATGACGGCGGCGACTATGCGATCAATCTCGCCGAGTTCGACGCCAACCTCGCACTCCGCAGCCAGCGCACGCTCGATTTCTCGAAATTCGGGGAGCATTGCTCCCATGCCGAAGACATGCGCCTTTTTGATCATCAAGGCCAACTTCACGGAGTCTACTACGAGGGTCGCCTCTCCGATGACGACGGCGGGCTCAACCTCGTCACCTTCGACGACGACCTCGGATTGACGAGTCTCGAACGGCTCCAGAGCCCGGCGATGCGACCTCGGCACCTGGAGAAAAACTGGCAGTTCTTCTCTCAGGGCGATGACCTCTTCGGGGTCTACACGATCCGTCCGCATCAGGTGTTTCGCAAGATTCCAGGCGGGATCGAGCCTTTCGCGACGACCCAGTGGGAGGCAGACTGGCCCTGGGGTCAGCTCCGGGGTGGGACGCCCCCGATCGCGTTTGAAGGGGAATATCTCTCCTTCTTTCACAGCCATCTCGCCCCCGACAGATGCTGGTCATGGTCAGATCGGACCTATTACGTGGGGGCTTATACCTTCGCCGCTTCGCCACCGTTCGGAGTGACCCGCGTCACCTCCGAGCCGCTCATGATCGCCCCGATCGACGACAAGGTCTCGGGATATCCGGCGGTCGTCTTCCCCTGCGGGGCTTTCTGGCATGACGGCGAGATCGTTATCACCTACGGCTACCACGATCATCGCGCCCGAGCGGCCATCTATCACCCGACTGCGCTCGCGCTGAGGTTGGTCGAAGTCACGCCGGGGCCATAACCCGATCGCGCGGGAGACGCATATGAGCAATCGCGTGTTCACAATCACAACTGTCTACGAAGATCCGGGGCTGCTGCCCCACTTCCTCGATCACTATACGCGACTGGGAGTCGACCGCATCCTCGTCGTCGTGAGGACACGCGATCGCGACGACCTGTTTTCGAGGGCCGTCGCCCAGGCCCGTTCCTATCCGGCCGAAGTCTCGTGGTTTCCGAGCGACTACTTTGCCGACAGCGACAAGGCGGATGTTGAGGCGATGGTCCTCAGCGATAACGGCGTGGAGCCCGACGACTACGTGATGCACCTTGACCTCGACGAGTTCCACGAATATCCGGCCCCACTCGCCACGATCGTCGCCGAGATGAACCGGCACGACGACTGGGCCTTGAGGGGTTGGCTCGTCGACCGTATCGCCGAAGGGGGGAGACTCGCCCCGATCCGCCCCGCGCCGAGCATCGGCGAGCAGTTTCCGATCGCCAGCCACCTGACCGATCGACTCCTGTGCGGCTGGACTCAGAAGATCATGCTCTGCCGAGGTCGTGTCGAGTTGCATGGCGGCGTGAACCACGATACGTGCAATGCACATTACGACCGCGTGCCCATCGGCTCCCCTGGGGATTACATCGTCCATCACTTCAAGTGGACCGAGGGCGTCGACTCTCGGCTCCAGGCTCGGCTGGAACGCGCGGCGATCGGCGAGATTTACGCCGACGAGTGCCGTCGGTTCCTCGCGTCGTACCGGGCCAATGGTCAGATCGACCTGAGCGACCCGCTCCTCGAATCGCGGTTCCTGGGAGCACTCTCGTATCGCACCGACCCCGTCGGTTAGCGCGGTTTTCGGTTGAACGGAGTGGTCCTCCGGGGCTGGTCCAAGACCCGAATGACAGACACTTGAAACGCGAGTAAGGACCGCTCTAGAACGGGTTGACGGGGAAGGCCAGATCGGCGACCAATCCCCGAAAATCGTCGCGCCCGGAGATCGTGCGGAGGGCCAGGTCTTTCTCCAGGAATTCAAGGTCAACACCGTCTTCGGCGACGGCCCGTTTCAAGGCCGTCATCGCCTGATCGGCATGATCGCTCCCGGCTGACTCCGCCAGCAGAGAATGGGCGCGTGCCAGAGCGAGGTCGGCCTCGGCCGACTTCTCCGCGAGTGCTTCGAGGATGACGACGGCTTCGGCGAGAGACTCCGCCCACTGGCTCCCTCGCTTCAAGTGAACGGAGGCCACGTCAACGGTGCTGACGGCCCATTTCCGGGCCAGCCAGGGGTTGGAAGGGTCGGCCTCGCGGAGTTCGCGGAGGATGGCGCGAGTCTGCTCGAAGTCAACGATCGCCTCTTTGACCCGACCTTGGAGGGCGAGGGATCGGCCTCGATTCAGGAGATACGGCCAGCCGAACGTGGAGTAATAGACGTCGATGACAGGGCCGAAGTCAGCGCGACTGCGGAGTGCAACGAGATCGGGGTTCTCGTCGATCTGCCGACGATCTTTGTAGCCCCCCGCCAGCGCCTGGCGGAGGGCGATCATGGCGCGATCGCCACAAGACGCTCGCCCTTTGGGGTCGATTTTGCAGGCCAGAGAGAGCACGCGGCACCGCGCAAACGCAATTCTCGAGTCGTTACCGTAGAGGGTCGCGATCATCTCCAAGGCACGCTTCAGGGCACGCTCTGACTCATCGGCCCGTCCAATCTGAGCGGCGAGGTCGGCAAGAGCGGCGTAGCTGACCGCGAGTTCGCTCTGGTAGAAGAGATTGGTCGGGGCGTTGCGGAGCATCCCCTCCCAGAGCGTAACCGCCTGGCGATAGAGTTCGAGGGCCTCTGACGCGTGTCCCCCTTCCGCGCGGAAGGTCTCGGCCTTACCCATCAACGACCAGACCTGATCGATCGGGGACTCATCCCGCTCGACCTTTCTGGACAACCCCTGACCGGACGTCGACATCGGCGATCGAGAGTCCACCGCTTGCCCGGCCAGCCCAAGCCGTTCGAACGCAGCCGCGATCAGGCTGAGGTTCCAGACATCGAGCCGGTTCTCGACCCCGCCGACCGCGAGATGGACGCCATCACTACTGACCGCCACCTGGAAGATCGCGCCGTCATAAGGCGGGAGTGAGAAGAGTTCGGCGAGGGTCTGCGTCCCTCTGAGGCTCACCCGTCTGTCGCCCCCTCCTGTGACGAGCATCTTGCCGTCGGGGGTTGCGGCCATTCCCATCACGGGGCCTTGATGTGCCCCTTCGAGCTTCTGGATTGTCGCAAGGTCGGAGAGTCTGAGCTCAAAGAGAGCTCCGTCGCCACCGCCGACGAAGAGCCGATCCGAGCCAGGCACGACAACGAACCGGGCCACGCCGCCGGAGACCCGCGCCGATCGGATCGTCACGCCACTCTGGAGGTCGATAACCGCGATCCGCCCCTCCTCGTCACCAGCGATCAGCCTTGCGTCACCGTCAAGGAAGCCGACCGAGGGGACGTTCCGTTTGCCGATCTGGCCCTCGAACGCCTTCCGTCCGGCGGGCAACTCCCACACGATCAAGGTCCCATTCTTAGACCCCGACGCGAGGAGCGTCCCCTCCGCATTAAATGTGAGGGCCTCGACGGGGTTGTCATGGCCTTCGAGGGCCTTGAGATGTGAGCCGTCGTCTATCTTCCAGAGGTTGACGGAGAAGTCGGGATCAACAACGCCCCCACCAAATTTTCCCGAACCCGTGGCGACGAATCCGCCGACCGGGCTGACCGCCACAGACCCGAGGGGCTTCGCACCCATTGAGCCGCCTCGCCATTGCTGGATCGAGCGGCCACCAACGACGTCGATCGCGTGGAGGTCGTGGGTCGCGCCTCCCACGACCACGATCCGGGGATCGCGAGGATGGAAGGCGACGCCAAAGATCT
>JANXSY010000140.1 GCA_025356435.1 Isosphaeraceae bacterium
GCGAGACTGGCGGAACCGCAACCTCAACAAAACCGTCATTGACGTGACACATATGTAACATGATGAAAAAAACGAGGTGATGGGGCCAATCCGTGGCTCCATCATCATTTACCAACTGGTGTCAGTCGCAACCCACGGAACTCGACCTCGGTGCCCTGGCTGATGATCCCGATCCTGCCTTTGATGATCCGGTCGCTCGTCGCCTCGTTGACGAGCCTGCCGTTCAGCGTGATCTTGATCTTCCGGCCCTCGCACCGTATCTCGTAGGAGTTCCACTCGCCGATCGGTTTCTCGGCCCCCACCTTCTTCTGGACCCGCCCGAATCGACCCTCGGTGGCCTGGCCGTCGAAACGATATCCGTCGTAGACCCAGAGGTCCCCGCAGTTCCGAGAGGCGATCTGGACCTCGAACCCGTGCGAGAGCCAGCCGTCCTCCTCGCCCAGGCCGAGAAGGACGCCGCTGCCGGAGCCGGACTGTTTTCCGCCACGGGGGAAGCGCCAGTCGAAGGTCAGCACGAAATCCTGGTAGGGCTTCTCGGTCTTCAAGTAGCCCTCGTGGCGGGCTCGAAGTGAGAGGATGCCCGTAGAAGACATTGAGAACTCGTCATCGGCCTGGCCATCACCGTTTTTGAATTGAGCCGTCCAGCCGGAGAGGTCTTTGCCGTTAAGTAGTGCAAGACCGGGCGATTGCTTCGTGGCGTCGATCCTACCGGCGAAGCCGATCTGGTCATAAAGTTGCGGCGTGGGCTTGAGATAGCGGGACTTGCCCATCTCCTCGGCCCACCGCTTCTGGACATCGGCAGCCATCGCCTCCATCCTCTCGTCCCCGAAGGCGGGGGACTCGGGCAGCACCGGCTGGTTGTTGAACGTGAACGCCTTCGCCCCCGACCACTTCACGAATTGGAAGAACGGCTCGTACCAGTCCCGCCAGGATTGCCTGGGACCGCCGTAGGGTCCGCATTCTCCGAGCATGAACGGCTTCTTGTGGTGACGTGAGAGGCCGACGATCTCCTTGAGCCCTCGATCGGGATTGCCCAGGGCCTTCACCGTGAGGAGGTTGCTCCCGGTGCCGTAGTAAGACGAGGAGATCCAATCAACATACTTCTGACCGGGGTAGAAGTCGGCGTAGGGCCGCTCGGTGATCTGCGGGCAGACGTTCCAGACGTAGGCGACGTTGGTGGCCCCGAGCGACTCCCACCGGTCGTGGACGTACCGCCAGCATTTGATGTACTCGTCCGGCGTGTAGGTCTGGGCCAGGTTGAACTCATTGCCGATCATGGCGAAGATCGGTCGCCCCGACTCCTTGAAGCATTTGCCGACGTTGTTGATCCCGGCATCCCACTCGCCAGCCAGCATCCTGGGGATCTCGCTGATCGCCTTGCGGGGGTTCCCATCGACCCAATCCCGCACGAAGGTGAAGTTGATGAGAAGCGGGGCATTCGGACCCGCCTTCTCGCACTGGTGGTTGAAGAAGCCGTCCCGCTGGTCCCAGTCCCAGAGGAACTTGACGCCGGTCGGCTCGTGCGAGACCACCCGCCGGTATGAGTCGATCGAGTCGGGCTCGTAGTTGCCGATGAAGACCAGGACCTTGCCGTCCGGTGGCTCGAAGCGAGACTTCGAGCGGGCCTTGTCGGCACCGAGCGAGGCGATCGCCATTGCGCCCAAGAACGCCCGGCGTTTCATAGGTCTGCCTCCACTCATCTCGGGGCGAGGCGGCAGAGACCATGACTCTTCGAGTGAAGCCACATGAGCGACAGGGCCGATCGGGTTCAAGATCCGTGATCTCCCAAGGTCGTCGGGGAGGATTTGCTACAGCGAACGGATCGTGCTGCACGTCGGGGACGGCAGCGGCTAAGCTCGCCGACGTCAGTCTCGCCAGGTTGAGAGCTTGATCTTCATGGTTGTCTCCCAGTCCCCGCCACCAATGGGCTGGTTCGTCACGACTTCTACGATTCCCAAGCCTTTGACGAGCTTGTATTGGATGATACCCATCAAGTCGCTTCCCCTGTCGCCTCCGAATCTCCTCCGCTCAATGATGACAGAACGCCGGGAGTTCGCCCCACCGCCGAAACTTCCGAATTCGAGAACCTTGAACTCGTCCCTGAGCTTTCCGTCGAAAGATTGTTCCCACTCCTCCCCCTTCTTCGCCCCGATCTTAAGAATCCTGGTCCAACGCCACATGTGGCTTACCCAATTCATGCTTTCCATCTTGTCTGATTGCAACTCGATAAAGCCTCCCGTCTTCCTGCGATGCTTGGTGACTTTCAATCCATTGTTTCGGTCCAGTCCGGAGGCCGACGTCTCGTTGCCATGCTGGTCGATGAAATGCTTTGCGACGGTCGTCGCCTCGATCAAGCCGCCAGCCTTCTGAAGCTCTTCGACCCAAATCTTTGTCATCAGCCTGCCAGGAATGTAGTCCTCGATGATGTAAGTCTTGAGGAACCCAGGGGTGTCCGGTAGAAAGTCTTCGGTCAGTTTTTCCGAATCCGGAACGGTTTGAGTCGATCTGCTCGTGACATCTGCGATGGAACGCCGATTCGACGCTTCCTGGGCGGTCTTCCTAGTGGGCGAATCATTGTCCCGATTTGTAGCCCGCCTTTCGGCAATCTGCTCTCGCCTCTTGGCCTCCTTTCCCCATCGCTCCAACATCATCGACTTGGTTTCGCCCGAAGACGGAGTTTCTTCCTGCGGTTTTGGATCGCTTCGCTGTCCGGCTTCAGCTTCAGCAATCACTCGATCAACTGCGGGTTCATCAGGTTGACTGGTAGGATCTCCCCGCTTTTCCGGCTTGACCTCGGACAGCAGAGCCGATGCTCGGTCACTCAATTGGTCGAGCGGGATCTTCGAGCGCCGTGCCTCGTCGATGAGACGCCTGGCCTCTTCCGTCTCACCACGGTCGGATTCGAACTCGATCGCCCTCTGGTAGACGATCGAGCGGGTTACCTCGGCGAGATACTCGGTCCGGCCACCGAGTAACGATTTGTACTTGGCAACAGCTTCGGTCCGATCCCCGGCCATCCAGAGGATGCCTGCTTCATCGAAGGTCCGCCTGGCCGAAACCCGTTCTTGCCCTCGGATGACCAACCCGATCACCATGAGCCCGGCCCAGGCTCCCATCCAGGCGACCTTCCTCGGCCTGGACCAGTCCGGGTGCTTCCAGACCAGCCACAACCCCAACGGGAAGAGAAAGATGACGAGGAATCCGATGGCGATCGGCGACTCCATCCAAGAGACGCCACGGACGGTGATCGACTTGGACCGTTCCCAAAGCCCTTCGCCCATGAGCGGACTTGCCCGGCCCGCTCCGAGGTCGCAATCTCCTCGATCTTGCCCTTCGCTCGTGCCGCAGCCCGGCCCGACTTGTCCAACAGGTCCCTCGCCCCAGCGGAAGCCGCACCTTTAACCTCGACGGCCTTCTTCCTGGCCTCGGCGAGCTTGGCCCTGGCCTCGTCGGACCGGGCATAGGCCAGTGCGTCGTCGGCCAAGCGTCTCGCCTTGCCCAGAAGACCGTCGCCGGATACCTGCGGCTCTTCGCTCATCTGTCACCCCGTCGTGCTCGACATCGAGTCCGGCGGTGGCCCATCGCCGGAGGAATCCGGCCCGATACGGCAGCCACGTCCGGCGTAAGAGTCGGATTTTGAGGATACAATGGGGGCGTGGCAAATGCTAGTTATCGACTGTCTATTCGATGGCTGTCGAGCCGAAGGAGGCACCACCATAGACTCGCCCCATGAGCAAGGGCGAGATCCAGAATCGATTCGGGCTCAGGGTCCGGCTGCTTCGCAACGAGCGAGGCTGGTCGCAGGAGGCGTTCGCCGACCTGTGCGGCCTGCATCGCACGTATATCGGGTCGATCGAGCGGGGCGAGCAGAACAGCAGCCTGGAGAACATCCATAAGCTCGCCGCTACCCTGGGCATCTCGCTGGCCGAGTTGTTCTCGACGTTCACTGAGACGCCCGCCTCGCCATGACGGCCTCAGGACGCCGCTCCTCGTACCTCTCAAGGCATGTGGGGGCCGACCGAGGACAATCCATCATCCCTTTACTTCATTGCGCCCGCCGCTCCTGCGGCTTGAATCCGACCACCCTGCGGTCCGGCGTTTGGCCTGTCTTCCGGGCGACCGGGAATGGCCGTACTTTGGACCGGCAACCAGGGGGCCGTCATGGCAGACAACGAGGCTTACGGTCGGACCGTCGAGGTGGGCTTGATCTTGAGGATCGCCGAGGCGCTGCGGGACGAGTTCGACTTGTCCATCGACGCCCACCCCGGCGGGCCTGGCAATGAAGCCGGGGTCGTCAATAGGGCATTCCGGGCGTCAGTCCGTCGCATCTTGGGGACGATCGTCCCGACCGGTGAGGATCTGGATGACGTCGTGACTTGCGTCCTGCGACGTTCAGCGTTGCTTCGCTTGGCCGAGGTCGGAGTCGATGGCGACCGGTCAGCGGCCCTGCTCGACTCGGAGCCGGGGCTGGGAGATGTCTGGCTGGCCTGTGTGGCGTTGATGCCGGAGACCGGGATTGGGGAATTGTCAGGCGGATCGTCGATGAAAGTTTGAGGCGAATCGATTCGTGACCGAGCTAAACTCCCAGACTTCCCATAACTCCAGAGTCGAGGGCCGTCCACCAGCACGGCAACTATGCCGAACGAGAAAAACGGAAAAGCCCGAAACGAGAGTTCTGGGCTTTTCCTTGTATGCGAACACATTAACGATCTGAAGAAAAGCTCAGGACACATTACGTCAACTAATGATGGACTCGACTTCCCCGCCGTTCTCGGGGTGAACCATGTAGCTGTGGACGAAGATCCGCTTGCGTTCGGACATCCCCGGTCCGTGAGCCTGCATCTTCCAGTGGCCTCGACGGCGGTGCATCGGTAAACGCCTTCCATCACCGTCGCTCTCTACCTTGGTTTCTGCATCGATCGCCTGACGGAAGAGGGGTAGGTTCTGGATCTCAATCAAACGTGCCTCGTTGGGGTCTTCGATACCTCTTTTCTTCCTCCTTCTCTGAAGTTCCCGTTCATGTGCCGTCTTCGGCGAATTTTCATTGTAGGGGCGTGTCCCCCGATCGACGGCGAACAAGCATGCGTTGAAGACGATGCGAGCAATCGTAGTGTTCAGCTTCGAATCTTCGAGGATGAGGTCGCCGATCTTCTTGGAGAGATCATGCGTGGCAATAAGGTGATCCTCGTTCGTCCTGGGTCAGGCGAAGTTCGATCGCCTGGAAGGCCCGTGCGGTATCCTTCTTGAGTTTGATGATCTTCGCCCCGCCTTGGATCATCTTGGCGAGTGCGAAGTAGGAGTAATTGGCTTTTGCACCCGTCCCGTCGTTCATCGACTTGAACGGCCCGACGAACTCCAGGCTCATCGTCCCGTGTGGCCTGATGCCGTCCAATCGGGCGATGCCCTGTATGAGAGAGAGCGACCGATGATCGAAAAAACGAGAGAGATCCATGTTTGGCCCTTATCGATCAAGCTGTCATTGAGGTCGCCATCAAGCCTTGGTGACGTCCTTGACTGCCTTGGGGCGGCAGACAACCTCGGCCTCCTTCCTCCTACCGAAATAGGCGATGACATCACTCTTGGCAACGATTCCCGTTATGACCGTGGGTTTAACACGGTCGAGTGCGGCGAACCGTCTGGCAAACCACTCGGCCTTGGCCTTCTCGGTCGTCCAGGACCACCCCAGACGGCACCTAGCCACGCCGTATCCCCGGTAAATGGTGATCGTCTCGGGTAAGGTCGCAAACTCTTCCCGCTCCTCCTCGGTCATGATCCGTTCACGGCATGGCCGTTTCGAGGTCAACAGCCTGCGGACGATAGCCCTGTATTGGTGCTGATTCTCGATGGATGTGAAGATATCGCCGACGGTCTCCCAGTAGGTGGGGTCGTCCAGACTTGCGACGACCCCAGACAACGCCTCCATCTGGTAGGGCTCGGCGTGGCAATTGACCCAGCCGACCCAATCACCTGCCGTCCGGCACTTCTCGGCTCGGGACTTTCGTATTGAATAATCATAATTATGGATGGCATTGTGGGTGTATCCGCAGACCATCAAAGGATGCTTGATCGCAGAGAGATAGCGTTCCTTCGGCAGGTGGAGGTAGGGCAAGAGGTCGGGATGGAGATCCTCTTGGACCTTGAGGAGCGACATGACCTTCTTCTGGTGCGCCTCGAACTCGGCCCTCTGCCGGAGAAGTTGTTCGACGGTCATGCCGAGCCTCTCGGCGATGGTGTCGTCGGATTCCACCTTGAATGCCGGTGCTTTCCCCCGCTTCGCCGTCGTCTCGCTCCCCATGCTGTCGTTCTCCAGGTGCGTGGACTTCCCCAGGCCGAGGAACGGTCCCGACCAAAGTAAGCCCAATAAAAAAGGCACCGGGAATTCCCAGTACCCGTGTTGTCCCACTCGCAGGCCAGGCCGCAGTTCTCATGAAGCTCGGCCTGTCAATCCCAAATCGGGGCTGACAGGCTAATTTTTACGAAATAATTGTGACGTTGTCAAATCATGGTCAAAAGACCACTAGCTCGGACCCTGCCCAACCCGTCCAGGTGAGCGATAGGGTCGCTGGCGGATGGTGGGATGACGTGGCCTTCTCACCGCCACCATAAGGTCGAGCAGAATATCTGCTCGTATCCAATCCCTAAACGGAAGAGGTGGCGAGCCGGGCCATTCAAGTACCGAGCCGGGTTTCGGCTCATCGGCCACCCCCAGGGTGACATTGATCAACGAACTCTGGGATGTTGCCCCATTTACGTTGCGGAACGATAAGCCAAGAGTTTCCCCTCGACTGAACAGTTCGAGAAGCTGTTGGAGAGAGGATCAATCGGACTTCGGGACCGGACTAAATCGTAGCCAAGATCGTAGCCAGCAATCGTAGCCAAAATCACCTCAACGCAAACCTATGCTGCTAAACGACTTAAAAGTGGGCGATGAGGGACTTGAACCCCCGACATCCTGCGTGTAAAGCAGGCGCTCTACCAACTGAGCTAATCGCCCCGCGATTGGCGCATTCTACGAGGATTCGGTCGATCCGGGCAATGGCTTACGGAATCGAGCGGTTGGGATTGTTTTCGGCGTTTGGCGGGTGACTCGCTTTAGCGGCGGC
>JANXSY010000193.1 GCA_025356435.1 Isosphaeraceae bacterium
CTCGGACATCTCGGCGACGTCCAGGCTGTCGGCCCGCTCCTCGAACTGTTGCGGAGAAACGGCGACAAGGACGCCTATCTCCGTCATGCAGCGGTCATGGGACTCTCGGGAATCCACGATCTCGGGTCGCTCGAAGGGGCCGTCAAAGACCCCTCGGCCTCCGTCCGGCTAGGCGCACTCCTGGCGTTGCGGCGGCTCGATCGGCCTGAGCAATCGCTCTCCCTCACGGATCACGACCCGAAGATCGTCCTCGAAGCGGCACGCGGGATCTATGACGACGCCCCGAAACCTGGGCCGGCGATGGAGGGTCTTGCAGCCTTCACGATCTCCGACCACCACGACGGGCCGACGCTCCGACGAGTGGTCAACGCCAATGCCAGGCTCGGCGGCAAGGGGCGTGCCGAGGCACTAGTAGCCATCGCGGGCCGGGGAGAGGTTCCAACCCCGATCCGCGTCGAGGCTCTCGAACTACTCGGCGATTGGGCGAAAGCCTCGGGCCGAGATCGGATCACCGGCCTCTGGCGTCCTTACGCCGCTCGGCCCACGGCCGAAGCTGCCAATGCGGTGAAGGGGCGGCTTGATGACTTGCTCAAGCCCGGAACCGAGAGCGTCCGGCTCGCGGCGATCAATACCGTTGGCAACCTCGGCATCTCCGAGGCCGTCCCGACGCTCATGACGCTGGTCGCCGACGCCAAGCTGGATCACTTGACCCGAGTCGCGGCGCTGCGGGCTATCGAGCGGATCGGCGACCCAAGGCTGACCGAGGCCGTGGCGACAGCGGTCGAATCGAACGACGCGACCCTTCGCGCCGAGGGGCAGAAACTGGCCACCAAGACCGACCCCGCGCGGGCCATCCCGCGACTAGGTAAGGTGCTGGCGAACGGCTCGATCGAGGAACGTCAGAGCGCCCTCGCGGTCTTGGCCACGCTCGCCAAGCCCGATGCCGACGCGATCATCTCGTCACATCTGGCCGCGAACGACCTGCCTCGCGAGGTCGAGCTCGACCTTCTCGACGCCGCCACCGTCCGGTCGGTCGTGCCCGCGATCAAGGCCTCGCTCGACGGCCGCGCGGGTCGGGAATCGAAGGCTGACCCGCTCAGCGGATATCACGGCGTCCTCTTTGGGGGAGACGCTACGAAAGGACGGGCGATCTTTGAGACGAGCACGGCGGTCTACTGCCTCCGCTGCCACAAGGTCAAAGGGCAGGGGGGCGAGGTTGGACCTGACCTGACCGGGATCGGGGCCAAGCAGCCGAGAGAGTATCTGGCTACGTCGATTATTGTGCCCAATCACGCGATCGCGCAGGGCTTCGAGACGGTCGTCGTCGCGACGGCTGACGGCAAGGTTGTCTCCGGCGTGTTCAGGGCCGAGAACGACACGACGTTGACCCTGATGGGTGTCGACAACCGGCCGATCGTGATCGCCAAGTCGGAGATCGAAGACCGCAAGCGAGGGCCGTCGGCGATGCCCGATGACGTGGCCAAGAAGCTCAAGAAGTCACAGATCCGCGACCTGGTCGAGTTTCTCGCCACCCTCAAATAGCCCGAATCACGAGGCCTGAGCGGCCCCCTCGGAGACCGACGGCGAAGTCGGATCATCTTCGGGGGCGGGCCGTTCGGGACGCAAAGCGAGAACCATCAAGACCAACGCCCCGGCGACGAGCATGTTGTCAGCAAAGTTAAAGATGGCGCAGTCGAAGTTGATTCGATCGATGTGGAAATGGACGAAGTCGCGGACGCGGCCGAAGACGAGCCGGTCGTAACAATTGCCGATCGCCCCGGCCATGATGAGGGCGAGCGCGACCGTGAGCCGGGCGTCGACTGCTGCGCCCCGGACGAAGAGCCAGTAGACGATCGCGAAGCCCGCGACGACTGACAGGCCCGCAAAGACCTTCGACGAGTGCTGCCAGGTCCGCGCGAAACCCCAGAGCGCCCCAGGGTTATAGTTCGTCTGGAATTCGAGCACGTCGGGGATGATCGTCCTGGAGGGCGATCCCGGCTCGCCGAGCGAGGCGAAGACCCTTGACTTGGTCGTCAGGTCGAACGCCGCGCCTCCCAGGGCGATGGCGAGGAAGAGCACGACGCGGCCGAGTGGCACCGCTCCCTTAGTCATCCGTGCTTCTCCAGCTCTCGGGCGCATTCGATGCAGAGGCGGGCGTAAGGGATGGCCTGGAGCCGGGGCTTGGCGATTGGCCCGCTGCACTCTTCGCAGGCCCCAAAGGTGCCGGCCTCAATCCGCGCGAGCGCGTTGTAGATTTGGTCGAGCACGCCCTGTTCGTTCTCGATCAGGCTCAGCGTGAATTCCAGGTCGTAGTTTTCGGTGCCGACGTCGGCCATGTGGAGCGGCACGTTCGACAGGTTGCCCGACGAATCGGGCTGATCGCGGAGAGCCTCGTCAGTCATCTGGTCGAGGTCACCCCGGAGCCGTGCCCGGAGGTTGCGGAGGAGTTCGCGGAACGTATCAACTTCCGCCGGTTTTAGCGTGCTGGCCATATCTCTCCCAATCCGTTTCTGATCGGTCGATGGAGCCTTGAGGGCGGACGGATGTTGCTTACAAGAACCGCCAACCGGATGCACTCCGAGGGACGGGCGGGACATGTTAGCCCGCCGGCCCGTGCTGTCAATCCAAGACCCACCGCACCCCGAAGGAATTGCCGGGTATCGTCGCGATCAGGATCCATCCAGACTACACTCCCGACTGGCCGGCGTACCACCCCGAATCGTCATAATCCGTTGCGTCGTCCCGCGTCAGGCCCTATTCGGGCTTGGACGGTCGCAGCCCTCAAGGTAGCCTTATTCGGTAATGCTTCCCCACCCTCGCAAGACGGCTCTTCGATGAACACCACCTCGAGCAAGACCATCTTCCTGACCGGCGCGACCGGCCTGGTCGGCAGTCACGTCGCCGAAGAGGCGCTTCGGCGCGGCCACACGGTGCGGGCGCTCGTCCGGGCGTCGAGCGACACCTCGTTCCTCGACCGGCTCGGGGTCGAGAAGGTCAACGGAGACCTCGCTGACGCCGACGCCCTCCGCCGAGGCGTCGCTGGGGCCGACTGGGTCATCAACGCCGCTGCGAAGGTCGGTGACTGGGGACCGATCGAAGAGTTCCGCAGGCTCAACGTCGACGCCTTTCGCCTCCTTCTCGACGCTGCCTCCGACGCCAAGGTCTCCCGGTTCGTCCACGTCAGCTCGCTCGGGGTCTACGAGGGTCGGGACCATTTCGACACCGACGAGACCGTGCCGACCGCCGCTCAGGCGCTCGACGGCTACACCCGATCGAAGGTCGAGGCCGAAGCCCTCGCGCTGACTTACGTCAAGGATCGCGGCCTGCCTCTCGCCGTGGTTCGGCCGGGTTTTATCTACGGTGAGCGCGACCGGACGGTCTTGCCCAAGCTGCTCGGCTCGTTGCGATCGGGCATCTTTCGCTACTTCGGGTCGGGTGACCAGGCTCTCAATTGCATCTACGTCAAGAATCTGGTCCACGCGATCTTCCTTGCGGCCGAGTCGCCGGTCGCGGTCGGCGAGGTGTTTAACGTCACCGACGGGGTGAGGGTCTCGAAGAAAGAGTTCGTCGGAACGGTCGCGACGTTGGCCGGCCTGAAGCCGCCGAAGCGCCACATCCCTCTCTGGCTGGCCCGGTTCGCGGCGACGATGATGGAGCGGCGTGCCCTCCGCAAAGGCTCGACAACGCCACCGCTCGTGAACAAGGCCCGCTACAAGTTCCTCGGCCTCAACCTCGACTTCTCGATCGCCAAGGCTCGCAGGCTCCTGGGCTACGAGCCGCCCTACACGACCGAGCAGGGCCTCAAGGCGGCAGTGGCCGACATGACCCGGGCCTGATACGATGGACCTTCACCCATTGAGATCCGCCCCTGGGAGGTTAGTACCATGGATTCGATCGTAGGAAAACGCGTCGCGGTCTTGGTTGAGAAGCTCTACGAAGATTTGGAGCTGTGGTATCCGGTCTACCGGCTCCGCGAGGCGGGCTGCGACGTCAAGATCGTCGGCCCGAAGGCGGGGGAGACGTATGCGTCGAAGCACGGCTATCCGGCCAAATCCGACGTCGCAGCGGCCGACGTGAAGGCGAGCGACTTCGACGCCATCGTCATTCCCGGCGGCTATTCCCCCGACCACCTCCGCAGGCATAAGTCGATCATTGATCTTGTGGTCGACGCCGCTGCGCAGGGCAAGGTGCTCGCCGCCATCTGCCACGGCCCCTGGATGCTCTGCTCGGCACACTGTCTCAAGGGCAAGAAGATTACGGGCTTCTATTCGATCCGCGACGACGTTGAGAATGCGGGCGGCATCTGGCAAGACGCCGCGTGCGTTCGAGACGGCAACATCGTCACCAGCCGAACGCCCGATGACCTTCCCGCCTTCATGAAGGGAATCTTTGAGGCGATGCAGGCGGGCTAAGCCGGTCAGCGTCGTCGGCCAAGGTCGACCGCGAACGTCGGGTTGTTGGCGACCGCCATCACGGGGCGGAACGCCTTACTACGTTCGCGGGTCGACCGACCGACCGGGTGGTAGACCAGTCCCAGGAAGGCGTCGACGGTCCCGGTCGAGGGGGGCGTGATGAAGTTCGCCTGGCCGAAGAAGGAGATGTGGTCGTTCAGAGGCGCGTCAACCTGGGCACCGTAGACGAATGGATGGTAGACCGGGCCAGCGTCTCCGAGTGCGGCGTTGGGCTCATTGTGGCGCTCAGCCAGGCCCGCCCAGACCGTCGTGCCGAAGCCGCTGGTCCAGGTGTGGCGATAGAAGAGGGTCGCCATGTTGATCGGATGGAGCGTGACGTCGGTCTTGTTGAAGTGACCCGACGCGCCGAAGCTCCGCAACATCAGGTTGGCCCCGACCTCGTTGCGATCGTCCCACTCGTAGCCGACCCGCCCGCGCCACTGGCCAAGGTGGAAGTGGTCGAAATATTGTTCATAGAGGAAGTCATGGCCGACCCCCCAGTTCAGGCCCCAATCGGTGCGCTGAAAGAGGCCGACGGTCGTGAAGTTCTGGAACCGGCCCTTGGTCCCTTGAATCCGCTCGAAGACCTGCACGGCATTAGGCGAGACGTTGGCCGCGCTACCGACCTGGAGGCCGATCCCCCGCTCGCGAAGGAGCGGGATGCCCCAGTCGAAGTGATAGCGACCGCCGAACAGGGCATTGACGCCGAAGTCTTGCGGCTGCTTCGAGCCGTCGAGCCCAGCAAACAGGCTGAAATTGTCGAAAAGTGACGACATCCCCAGGTCGGTCTTCCCGGCCTCGGAAATCATCGGCACCGGAACGGCGGCGGGTTGCGGTTCGGGAGGGGGAACGGGCGGGTCGTCCGATCGAGCGGCGAGCTGGGCCTTGAGGCCCTCAATCTGCCGGTCCTTCTCGGCCAGTTGCCGGCGCAGAACCGCAACCTCGGCGTCGTCGGCTGCCCGGATCGCCGTCGGCAGGCCAATCATGAGTGCGATGGCCGCGAGCGCGACAAGGCCTCGCCTCCCGGTCTGCACCCATCTGACGCTCTCGACAATCCGCATGGTTTTCCACCTGGGGACGACCGACCCGCTTGCGACCTTGCCGGTCCTATTAGGAGTATCGGCTGATTGGCTCGACGACATTCAATCACACCGACGGGTTGCCCCGGACGGCGAATCGCCCAGGTCTTGTCCCCAGGCGTGTGCCCCTCTACACTGTGTAGCTCTCCGCGACTCGCTCCCCAGGCCCTTGTTGTGTGGTAGGACGGCCCGATGTCCGAATTCTTCCCCGGTATTCCGAAGGTCCAGTTCGGCGGCCCTAACACGAAGAATCCGTTGGAGTTCAAGCACTACAACCCCGACGAGATGGTCGGCGGGAAGTCGATGCGCGATCACCTGCGGTTCTCGGTCGTCTACTGGCATACCTTCTCGAACCCGCTGACCGATCCTTTCGGCTCAGCCACGGCGGTCCGCC
>JANXSY010000211.1 GCA_025356435.1 Isosphaeraceae bacterium
TCGCGGGCCGACTTGATTCGGCGTCAAAGATCCGCAACTATCCCGGCCCCCTGCTGCAATCTCACGGGAACGCCGATCGGGTCGTCCCTTTCGAGTCGGGCCGACGGCTTTTCGAGGCGGCCGCAGGGTCGAAACTCTTCGTTGAGATTTCTGGAGGCGACCACAACGACCCGCCCACGCCTGAATATCTCGACGCCCTCGATCGGTTTCTCCACAAGTTGCCGTAGCCGGATCGCTCAATGAGGAAGCCATATTCGCCGCCGTGATCGATGTCCCCAATGGCGACTATTCAGATGGATCACCTCTTGATAGTCATCTCGTAATGGACGTTGTTCGAGGGATTTCCCTCCAGGCCCTTCAGCGGACTGGCCAGTGTCTCGGCCTGCCAGGCTGGCAGGATCACAGCCTTCATCACGTCATCCAGGCGAAGGTCGTACTCGCGCTGCTCGTCGAGCAGGATCAACTGGTGGGCCGAAAACCTCATGAGTTGCTCCTCGGGGAAGCCATTCTCGATGAGACAACGGCGTGCCGCTCTACCATTCCTACATCATCGCTCGATTCGTCGATCTCGACTCGATACGCACTGTCCCCGCGACCGGGTCGACGACCAGCCTGTCGCCGGAGGCGATCTCGTGAAATGATCCCGATGCATTGACGACGGCGGGGATGCCGGCTTCGCGGAGAAGGATCGACGAATGGCTGAGTTCGCCGCCGAGTTCGACGACCACGGCGGCGAATCTTGGGAAGACGACCGCCCAGCTCGGTTCGAGCGCCGAGGCGATCAGGATCGGTGATTCCGGCAGTGGTGTGCCATCGAGCAGTTCGCCGAGAGTGGAGGCGCGAACGGCCGTGCCGGTGACGATGCCGGTCCCTAAGCCGTGACCCTGAAATTCATCGGTGGGTTTGCAAGGGTCATCCGCATTTCTACGGGACTGACCGATCGCGGCGATGATGTCGTCGCGCGAGGCGGTGTCGGGAAGGTCCATCCGTCGCGCGGCAGCGATAAGGAGCTTGCGACGGGCCACGCGATCGGGCCAGGTGGCCGGATCGGCTTTGACGTCGTCGTCTCGGAGGAAGAAGACGTCGTCGATTGCCTTGAGATGACCGGCTGCGACCGCCTTGCCTGCCTCTTCGAGGATGCGGACGCGGAGCCGCTGCCACCATCGCATGAGCTGGTCGCGGAACCACTCGCGGACCTCGTCGGTGACGAACAGCGGGCGGCCCAGCGCCGCGCGAAGGGCCGAGGGCCGCAGGCGAGATTTCGGCACCGGGGCGGGGCCTCGGGCGAGGTCTGCCCGGAGGGTCTCGCGCATCTCGCTGAATCGGGGGTGGCTCGGGTCGCTTTCGAGCGGTCCCCGGTGTCCGTAGCGTGCGAGCCAGTCGTCGAGACCGGCGAGGCGGTCGACCAAGTCGGACCTGGCGGCGAGTTCGGCGTAACGGGCCATCATCTCGTAGGTGATCACATGCGCGGCCTGCGTAAGGCCCAGCGATCGTCGCAGCCTCACGGCGACCGAGAGCACCGACATGATCGCAAAATTGGTCCGGATCGAAAATTCCAGGGCTCGGACGTTGGCGTCGAAGAGATCGGCGAGTGACTTTGCGGCATCAAGATCGCCGCCGATCCGCCTCAACCCGCGCTTGATCGTCAGCATGATCCTGAAGTCATAGACGGCTTTGTAGGCGAACGTACCCATCTTCCTCGCCATCCGTCCGACAATCGGCCGCGCATCGGCCGGGCCATCGCCCGTGCCGCCGACGCCTTCGGTGACCATCGTTCGAGGCATTCCCCAGTGGTCCATCAGGCGGAAGAAGGCGGAGAAATTCATCCACGCCCGTTCGCCGATCTCGACCGCGTACAGTTCGTTCCACGAGGCGACCTCGGGGTCGATCTCGGCGAAGAAGCCCATCACCGTCTTGCCCGCCTCAATGAGGACGCCCGTCATCCAAGGGCTGGGCGGGTCGCCAAGAATCTCTTTGTGGTTGGCCAGGCTCAAGGTCTCGTTGCGCTTGATCGGAAAGAGCGCAGGACGGACCTGAAGCAGGATGGGATCTTTACCCTGGTGAACATGCGGATTGGTCCACTCGACGTCGATCGAGCCGCCGAACAGCCCCTGAAGCCTCGCGAACCAGGCGTCGTGCGAATCGCCCCGGCGGAGATGGGCGCGGCGTACGTTGCCCCGGGCGAGACCCTGGGTCAAGTCGACATTACTCTTCGACGTGCTGGTTTCTTCATAATAGAACCCATCAAAGAACGTCACGCCCGCGACTTCGGCCTCGATGTGCGGTTGGACGAAAGCGACACCCAGCGGCTTGCCGTTCTTGCGAGGAAGGGCCTCGACAACTCTCCGGACGGCCGCGGAAAACTCGCCCGGATCGCGAACAACAAGGCTGAGAAGCTGGCCCGCGTTCGAGGTGACGTGGGTGTCCTCAGTGGGAGAGCCCGAGCGGACGATGCACGGGAAGGCCATAGGCGATTCGGTCTGGCATGTCCCCAGATCGACGGCCCTGGCCCAGACGGTCGTCGGTACGTCAAACCCGGCCTTCGCGGCAATTTTGAGGTTGTACAGCTTCGGGACGCCAGGGTCGTCGAACCGATCAAGGGCCGTCCAGGGCATGGCAGAGGGCCTCAGCCCACTCCTCAGGTTCGTCGATGGTGGGGTAGTGTCCCCACTTGGGGAAGGTGACGACGGGCCAGGCGACCCCAAGAGCATGCTCGGTCGCGCAGACGTCGTCGAGGCCCACCACATCGTCATGTCCCCCGTTCCAGATCGTGACCCGTTCGAGCCCACGGGGCGACTCACGGAACTTCGCTTCGAGCGTCCTCAACAGGTCCGGCGTGAACCAGTCGAAGAACGAACTGAAGGCCGAGCACTCGGCATAGCCCGCGAAGAAACGGTCGCGAGTCTGCCGATCGATCGGCCTCCGGAGGTGCTTGCGCGTGAATCGTGCCTGTACGATAGGAAGAGTGATCAACCACTTAAGCAAACGTCGGGCCAATCTCGGCCTCATGAGTTTCGGGAAGGTCCGTTGTTCGAGCCCCCAGAGCACCGGCCCCTGAAAAATCATCGGCACTTCCAACAGCTCACCGCGCGACCTTAGTCCCAGCGCGATCATGGCCCCGATCCCCGACGCAACCGCCGCGACGGGCCTCGGCCTGATCGTCCTAGAGAAATCTGCCATTGCCGCCAGGAATTCATCGAGCGAACCCACGGCCGGCCGTCCCTCGAAGCCAGGATAGGGGATATCCACGAGGATAGGCCCACCTCGACGCGTGAGTGCAGTCCGCACCGCTTCGAGCCGGACCCCCGCGTGGCCATTCCCGCCGAAATGTAGAACCTGCTCGACCGACAACGTCGTGCTCCCTGGGTTTAGTCCACCTGGCCACACCGATTATATCCGAGGGGATAGGCAGAGGGGCGAAACCTTGACGATCGAGGCGATTGAGACAGACCACTCGTGACCTGCCCCTTCCGATTTGCTCGACTCGACAAGGCTTTGGGGTCGATGAATAGGCTTAACGAATGTGGAGCGTGGCCGAGGGGCCGCGCGATCGAGTCGGGTGCGAGGATCGGCGGCGAATGGATTCGCCGAGGTCGTCGATCGAGGTCCCCGACGCGGTGCAGTGAGACGGCCATCCCTTCAAGGAAGGATACTGGAATGTCGCGGTTTAGCGCTCTCTTGGTTGCGGCGGGTCTGGCGGCCGGGACGGTCGGGTGTGCCCAGTGCGACACCTGCGACGACTTCCCGGCCCCCTGCATCGGGCCTAACTGCGGCGTCGGCGGTGCGTACGGCGGTTCCGCCCCCGCCAACGCCACCTATTCCGGCCCAGCGGCTCCAGCCACGCCCGTCATGTCGATGCCCCCGGCCTCCCCGGGCGCGGCGAACGACGGGGCGGCCCCAATCCCGTCCGCACCGGCAGTGAATCCCTCCGGCAACGCGAAGCCCAGCGATTCCTCGCCCCCCAAGCCGACCGAACTGAGCCGCCCGAGTCTCTGATCCTGGTGCCAAGACGGCCCACGACGACCACAATCGAGGCCGCCCTCGCCCGATCAGCGAGGCGCGGCCTCGGATTTTTGTTGACGCGAACGCGACATTCGTCAGAATGGGTTGCGTCACAAAGCTCTCCGCCGGTTTAGGCGACGAGTCGGCTCTCCCCCGATCGGATCGGTCTGACGGTCACGGTGCCCGCTCGGTCCTCGACGCCAACGGTGGAGATTGCCCCGGAGCGGTGCGTTCCCCATGAAGCTGATCATCGCCGTCATCCAGCCTTCGAAGCTTGAAGCGGTCAAGGAAGCCCTGTCGCAGGTTGAGGTCTTCCGCCTCACCGTGATGGACGTCCAGGGCTTCGGCCGCCAGAAGGGTTACACGGAGGTTTACCGAGGTCACGAGATCACGGTAAACTTGCTCCGCAAAATCGAACTCCAGATCGCGGTCAACGAAGACTTCGTCGAGCCGACGGTCAACGCCATCATCCAGGCTGGCCGGACCGGCGTCGAAGGGAAGATCGGCGACGGCAAGATCTTTATCCTGCCGATGGACGACTGCATCCGCATCCGCACAGGCGAGCGCGGACCAGAGGCGATCTAACCTGATATGCCGATTCGTGCGGTGATTTTTGACTTCAATGGCGTGCTCGTCGATGACGAGCATGTCCATTTCGAACTCTTTCGCGAAGTCCTCGCCGTCGAGGATCTTACTCTCGACGAGGCGACCTATCACGATCGCTATCTCGGCTTCGACGACCGGGGTTGCTTCTGGAACGCTCTTCGCGACAACGGTCGCGACGCCCCTGACACCCTCATCTCTGCCCTGATCGCCCGCAAGGCCGTGCGCTATGCCGAGGTCGCCGAGACCGGTCTGAAGTTCTTCCCCCACGCCGCCGAATCTCTCACCTTCCTGGCGAACCGTTTCCCCATCGCCATCTGTTCCGGGGCACTCCGCGCCGAAATCGAGTACGCGCTGAACCGCCTCGAAATCCGCGACCGCGTCCACTCGATCACCTCGGCCGAAGACACCACCCGCTGCAAGCCCGACCCCCAAGGCTATCTCCTCGCCCTCGACTGCCTCCGCGCTGACCACCCCGCTCTGCTCGCCTCCGAATGCCTCGTCATTGAAGACAGCATCGCGGGCCTGCAAGCGGCCAGCGCGGCGGGGATGGTGGCTGTTGCTGTAACACACACATATTCGCGTGAAGAATTGAGCCCCGGTAGGCCCATCGCGGTGATCGACGGGTTGGGACAGGTGACGGCGGAGTGGGTCGGTGGTCTGTAGGATCTTGCTTAATTTTTGTGAGCGTGAAGAACAACCTGTCGTAGGATAGCTGTGTATGCCCGGGCGAGGTATGCCGTCGTATGATCGTCAACCTGGTTACTAGTCTCTCGCTCGGAACGGATTGTAAAACTTGAATGCCAAAGGGAGTCTATCGTAACGATCATGAACGAACCTGTACCCGCCCCCGAAGGCCAGGAGCCAGCTGGACTCTTGCTCAGCCGCGACCTGATCTTTACCTCGAAAGTCACCGGGACCGCGCGGATGCTCGGGTTCCAGGTGCTGACGGCCGGCAACGCCGCACTCGCTCTCGCCATGATCGAACAGTGGCATCCCAAGGCTGTGTTTGTTGACCTCGCGGCGGGCGAGCTCGTGAAGACCGAGGCTCTCGTCGCTTATCGAACCGCCGCAGGCGCGGGGACGACATTCATCGCGTTCGGCTCGCACGTTGATACGGACGGGCTGGCCGCCGCGTCGGATGCCGGGTGCGACCTCGTGATGCCCCGCAGCAAGTTCTCGGCCGAACTGCCTGACCTCGTCAAACGACATCTCGGGGGGGCCGATCGATGAGAGGATGCCTCACCCTGCCCTTCGTGCTCGTCGGCTTCGCGATGATCGCCAACGCCCAGGGGCCGTCGATCCCGCCGAGCGTCGCGGAATTCGGCAACTCCCCTGAGGGGGTTTACAAGGCCCTCCTCTTCGCGATGGGCACCGGCGATGAGGCAGCGATTCGCGCCGTGACGGTGGCGACTCCCGGCCTCGGCCGGCTGCTTGAAACAGGGCGCGTGCCGTCGGAGGGGGTGGCCTCGCTCCGCGAACGTCTCCTCAAGGGGAATGACGTGATCCGCCTCAAGGTCGGCGACATCGTGTCCATGGCCGGCGGCGAGACGTATGTGGTCAAGGAAAGCGACGTCGTCGAGGGCCGCGCGCTGGTCAAGGACGGCGCGGCGGGGACACTGCCGATCCGCTGCCGGGTCGAGAATGGCCGGTGGCGGGTTGATGCCCGGCTCATCATCGCCAACCGCCGGGTGGCCGGAGTCGTCCACATGAAGGGAGTCGCGGCGCAGGTTCATCGGTCGATCCTGATGCCCAGTCCACTCGTTGGCCCCCCCTATCCCAACACCCCCGAGGGGGCATGCCGGACCTTCTTCGCGGCCTACCTCACGGCCGACGCCCCCAATCTCCACGCCGTCGCCTTGCCGCGTGACGGCTTCGATTGGCTTCTGAAGCGAGAGCCGTGCAGCTTCGACCAGGCCGCGAAGTATCAGGCCGACCTCGACAAGCGGACCTTCCGGACCCTTAAAGTCGGCGACACGATCGAGGTCGCTGGTCGAAAGGTGACGATCACCGCGAAAGAGGTTGGCCCCGCCCGCGCGGTGGTCGCCGTCGAGTTCCCCGCGACTCTCCTCACTCCCTGCGAACTGATTAACGGCCATTGGTGGGTTGATCCCCGGCCCTTGATCGCCGGCCTCAAGGCCGATCCCGGATCGAAGCCGAAGCCCGCCTTGAAGCCTTGACGGACCCGATCAATAAAACTTCCGTTTCCCCAGCCGCGTCGTCCACGCCCTCGTGAGCATAGCGATGGTCTTCATCGCGATCCGACGGACGACCCAGCGGTTGGCGGCGTTCAGGCTTGATCGCGGCGCGGCGTCGAGGCGGCGGATGATCTGGTCGAATGCGGCGGCCATCTTTGGGAGGCGTGGGCGGTCGATCCAGCGGAAGTCGTCGGCGTCGGTGAGGAGATAGACGGGGTTGCTGATGCAGTTAATGACCGGCACGCCCGCCTCATACCAGTCGCCGCCATCGGTGGGGGGATAGTTGCCAAGCGGACCTTCGGCGGGAAGGAGGATCACGCGGTCGACACCATGTGACTTCACGCTGTCGACCACCGCCTCGGCGATCGTCGGGCTGAACGAGACGAACATGGCCGACGGCTCGGGGCGGCCGGTGGGGACGAGATTCCCCTCGGCGTCTTCGATCGCCTCGAGCGCGATGTGCTCAATCGAGATTTCGAGTGCGGTCCGTTTCACGAGGTCGGGATGCTTCGCGATGAACGCGCGAGTTCCTATCGATCCGTAGAAATGACCGGCCGAGAACAGCACCACCAGCCTCCGCCTCAATACCCGTTCGCGGGCGAACCTCTCGGCCAGGGCTAGCACGACCGAGCAGCCCGAGGCATCTTCAACGGGCGAGACGAAGGGCGAATCATGGTGGCAACTGAGGACGATCGCCTCGGCGTCGAGCCCCTGCCCCGGCAACTCGGCGACGACGTTGTGCGTCACCCCTTCGGTACTCGTCCCCCCGACGACCATCCGTGCCCGGTTCTTGCCTGTCTGGGCGAGCGCCCTCAGGGCCTTGCCCTGCTCGCGGCCGACCCAGATGGCGGGCAACGGCTTGTCAAGGATGTCGGCCTCGCGAAAACCATAGGGGCCGAACATCCGGCATGAGCCGCCAGGCTGGTCCTTGAGAATGCCGACAAACCCCGCCGCGCCGCGCCTCACGGCCTCTCGATAGAGATACCAGCCCAGGCGGACCCAGGTCGCGGGGTGGTTCACGTCGGCGAGCGTGCCGTCGGGGTCGTGCGAGCCGAGGGCGATCTTGAGCAACAGTTTCGTATTGATCGTAGGGAAACCGACGTCGGCAACGATAATCGCCCCACGCCAGTCGTCCGCCGCGATGTCACGGGGCGACGCGACGAACCGCAAGGGGCCTTCGACGCCCCCCTCGGGCGTGAACGCGGCATAAGGAACCGCCTGGACTTCAGGATTCAGAACGGCCGCACCCGAGGCGTTGAAGACATTGAGGCTCATTGCGTCGGCGTCCCAGACCGAGACCGGGATCGGCTCGCGGCGGACACGTTCATAGCCGAACGATTCGAGCGCGGCGGCAAAGTCGGCCTCGACGGCCAGCCCCGCAGGACTGCCCGGTCGGCGTACCCCGCGCGCGGTGATCGCCTCGATCTGGCCCCACATCCGATCGGCGTCGAAGCTATTCATGGGAGGAGAACCAGCAAGAGGACTGAGAGTTTGGGACCTCATTTTGTCCTGACGTACTCTGCAATTCCATAAGGCACTGCTCCTCCCGCAGAGTTGACGGGAGCGAATTGGTGTCCTAAGTTCCCTCTGGCCCTCGGCCCCGACGCCGGGGCGTGATAGGTCTCGGCCCGCTCTTGCCGCCGTTTATGGAGGATGCCCCATGCCGCCGCGCACCCAAGGGCGTGAGTTCATCAACGCCTATTCTCCGTTGCAGACGTACCTGCAGGACATCAATACCACACCGCTGCTCAGCGCTCTGGAGGAGCAAGACCTAGCCCGTCGGGTGGCCGAGGGCGATCCCCATGCGCGTGAGCATATGGTGAAGGCCAACCTGCGGCTCGTGGTCAACATCGCACGCGGTTATCTCGGCAAGGGCGTTGCGTTGGAAGACCTAATCGAGGAGGGGAACCTCGGCCTGCTCAGAGCGGTCGAGGGGTATGACGAGGGGATGCAGACGCGGTTCAGCACGTATGCGAGCTATTGGATCAAACAGTCAATCCGCCGCTCGGTGATGAACAACGGCAAGGTGATCCGGCTGCCGGCCTACATGGTCAGCCTACTCGCGAAGTGGCGGCGGGCCAACGCGGTGCTCACCGACCGCCTCGGCCGAGTCCCGACCGAGGAGGAGGTTGGCAAGGCACTTCGGCTCTCGAAGAAGAAGATCGAGATCGTCGCCAAGGCGATCCGCGTCAACAACCTCACGCCCCACCCCGAGGGAGACGAGGACGACAATTTCGCCCTCGGCAACTTGCTCACCGACGAGCGGGTCCGCCCCGTCGACGTCGTCATGAGCGAGAACGACGACCTTGATCGAATTTTTCGCAAGATCGGCCAGCTCGACGACCGCGAGGCGAGCGTGATCCGGATGCGCTTCGGCCTCGACCCGCACATGCCAATGACGCTCCGCGAAGTCGGGGAGAACCTCGGCCTGACCCGCGAGCGAGTCCGCCAGCTTGAGTCCCAGGCGCTCTCCAAGCTCGTCTCCACCTGCGACCGAGACGACACCGCTGGACGGATCGGGAACTGACGCGGCGCTGCCTCGACTCGCGTGTACCGGCACCGGCCCGAAACCGTCCGGGACTGGTCACCTCGCCCTTCGTCCAGGAACTTTCCACTTTTCATCGGGGCTTGCCGATGGTTATTCTGAATTCAATGCCGATCCCAGGCCAACCGTCCCGGCCGGAGTCGGCTCCAGGATGCCATGCCGATGACTTCCCGCCGACGTATCCAACCACGCGTCGAGGCGCTCGAAGGACGAGTCGTCCTGTCGACAATCCGGCCCGCGATGCTCAATAACGTCAGCGTCACCGCCAGGGCACCGATCCACGGAGTGTTCTACGGCACGTTCGGGGCGACCCCAGGCGCGGTCAGCCTAACCGGGCAGGGGAGCCTCAACTCCCGGCTCGCCACGGTTTCCGGCTCGGTATCGCCGGGTAAGCACCCGGGGCTGTTGACCCTGACAACGGCCCGGGGACGGCTCAGGCTCAGCCTCTATCCGGCGACGCAGATCACGACGAAGGACGCGGTGAGTTTGGTTCAATACCCGGTCCGGATCGTCGGCGGAGACGGTGCGTTCCGGGGCGACTTCGGTTACGGGACGACATACCTGGCCGAGGCTCCCGCGACGGGCGGCTTCGCTCTGGTGTTTTCCGGCGTCGCCTTCGAGGGATAGACGGGGCCGAGGGTCGTCTCGGCCCCGCGTGACGGTTGCGATTACTTGAGGTTGTGCGTCTGTCGCTCGATTCGTGCGGCGTTGGCGACAATCTCGTGCTGCGTGAACGGGCTCACATGAGCGCCGAACTTGGTGTCGATCGCGTTGATGAAGGAGTTCGCGATCACTCCCTGGGCGACCGAGCCAACGTGGAGGCCGTCGGCGAGGAAGAACGAGTGGTAGTCGTTGCTGGCGGTCGTCAGGGTAATGGTGGTGCCGTCGAACGGTGCGGACGCGCCCGCCGATCCGAGCTGGGTCGCCTGCGCAGCGAGGTCGGAAACGGCGACGCGATCGGTGGCCCCGGCGGCGGCCCTGATGCCGGCGTTGATCGCCGAAAGCGCCTGGTCGACGCCCGCGATCAGCGCCTGGCCTTGCGGGCTGGAGGCGAGGACTTTCGCGAGCGGGATCGTGCTCAGGCTCGGGATCGTCGCCACCACGACCTTGACCTGATTGTTCGCCGCGAGCAGCGTGGTCACGGCCGTCTGAATGTTATGGCCGACGGTCTGGGCGATCTGGTTCAACTGCCCCTTCACAACGGCAGGCGACGTCGGCGGGTTGGCGACAGTGCCCTGGAGATAGTGCAAAAAATCGTTTCCGCCGATGAAGATCGAAGCGTAAGCCACCTTGCCGGCGGCGACCTGCTGCGTCAGGCCGGGGAGCTGGTTAGCGATCATGCCCGACGAGGTCGCGTCGGCCCGCGCCCAGTCTTGAGCGTAGCCCTGATTTCTCGGCTCGCCCCGGCTCGCATTGGAGAGGGGGCCGAAACTGACCTTACGCGACGTGGCGAGCTGCTCGACCCAGTTTCGGGCGTGGTTCTGCACAGGATAGAACTTGTATTCATCCGTGTAACTGTCGCCGAGGGCACCGACTGTGACGGGGCCGTGCGCGGACGGGACATGTCCGTTCATCACCAGACGTTGTTCGAGCGTGTCGAGCGACATCGGGCGGAAGGCGTTACGCTTTGTCATCCGTGATTCCATTCGATTAAGAGGAGGGGCGGGAAGGGGCGACGTCGACCCGAGCCGGGAGCATCCATACTCTCCGAGCTGAAGGCGCTGTCCCTAACTAGTTGGATCGGTGCCGACCCGAGTCGCGAAATAGGTAAAGCGATGGAGCCTGCATGAGAAATCTGTTATGAATAGGCACAACCCGCACGATCGACCCGGACGTTGGAAAAAGATGTCCTCTTTCATGACCTCGGACCCCGTTCACCTGCCGTCCCTCCCCTACCGCATTCTGGTCGAGGACCGGCTCGCCTTCGTCGCCGCACACAACACGCTCGACGCCGTACTCGCCGACCTCGGCGCGAGGCTAGCCGAGGTCCCCGACTCGGTGTCAGACACTGACCTGGCGATCTGGCGGCAGGACCGGCTCGAAGCGATCGTCTTGTGTCGACCCGGCCGCGCGTTCGAGGTGCGACGGCTGACGGGGCCAACGATGACCCCGCGACGCCCCCGTATCACGATCGGTGCCCTGATGCTGGTCATCCTCGGCTGTGCCTTGCTATTGGCGGCACTCCGGACGCGAGCGGGTGTCGAGTTGCTGAAGGAGATCGTGATGTTCGCCCTGATCGTGGCGACCGCCATGTCCGCCCTAGCCACGGTCTATTACACCGCCGCCTACCTCCGCGACGAAAGCCCATAGTGTTGTTTTATGTCGATACCAATACATGTAGTAACCGCCCCCAGCATCTTCATGGCCGCGCCCTTTGTGCTCTTACTCGGGGCAATCGCCGCTCTGCCACTCATCCCGGCGACGTGTCATTGGTGGGAAAAGAATCGGTCGAAGCTCCTCGTAAGCCTGATCCTCGGTGTGGTCGTGACCCTGCACTATGCGGCCCGAGGTTGGGGTTATCACGGGAGCGCCGACGGAGGGCCGGCGGTCGCGGCGATGCTCGAACATTCGATCCTGCAGGATTATCTCCCGTTCCTCGTCCTGCTTTTTAGCCTCTATGTGATCGCCGGGGGGCTCTGGATCGAGGGGGACATCCGCGCCTTGCCGATCGTCAACACCGGCTTCCTGGCATTGGGTGCGGTCGCGGCGAGTTTTGTCGGTACCACAGGGGCGTCGATGATCCTGATCCGCCCGCTCTTGAAGACGAACAGCGAGCGGACGAAGGTTCGGCATACGGTCGTCTTCTTCATTTTCCTCGTGTCGAACGTCGGCGGCTGTCTCCTGCCGATCGGCGACCCGCCCCTCTTTATGGGATATCTGCAGGGCGTGCCGTTTCTCTGGACGCTCAGGCTAGCCCTGCCCTGGTTCTTTACGGTCTCGACGCTGTTAGCCATCTATTACATTTGGGACCGCGTCGCCTACCGACGCGAGCCGACCCAGGCGATCGCGCTCGACAACGCGACAAACATCCCCCCCCGGCTCGGCGGGAAGCGCAACCTGCTCTGGCTCTTGGGGGTCGTCTTGACGGTCGCTCTCGTCATCCCGGGTCAGCCGATTCTCGGGACCGGTCTCATCCCCCGATCTTACGTCCGCGAGGCGGTCTTGCTGGGCCTCACCGGCCTCTCTCTCCTCACCACGCCGCGCGGGTTACGGCTGCTCACCGGGTTCACCTACGGTCCGATCATCGAAGTGGCGTGCCTGTTCCTGGGGATTTTCGTGACCATGCAGCCCGCGATCGAGATCCTCCAGGCGAGGGGCAGGCAACTGGGGCTCGATTCGCCCGCGTCGTTCTATTGGATCACCGGGGGGTTATCGGGCCTCCTCGACAATGCACCGACGTACATTGTTTTACTCGAAATCGCAAAGACACTCCCGATCAGGGCCGGGGCCGAGGTCGTCCAGTTGATCGGCCATGGGACGATCGACGGCGGCCGATTGACGGCAATCTCGCTCGGCGCGGTGTTCCTGGGAGCAATGACCTATATCGGTAATGGACCTAATCTTATGGTGAAATCGATCGCCGAATCGCGGGGAGTGGCGATGCCAAGTTTTTTTGGTTATATCGGGTATAGTCTCGCGGTCTTGCTGCCGGTGTTCGTCGTTGTGGCCCTCCTTTTCGTGGGGTGAGAAAATCGTTATCAAAAAGGATGCCTTTTGACGCAATAACCGCGAGCGATGCTCGAATTATCTGTGTAGGGCGGCCCATCTCACCACGACAAATGCGGTCGCCGACCACGATCCGACGTACCGACCGACTCGAAGGAGTTCACGCCATGGGATGCTCGCTGATGGGATGCTCGCTGGTCAAGAAGGGGATCCTCGGCACCGCCCTCGGCGCCGGGGCGCTGTATCTGGTCTTTGGCACGTCGGCCCCAAGCTACGTGTCGACCGCGTTCCACAAAGTGCGCAACAACGCCAAGAGCGTCGTGCCTGTCCAGTTCGAGATCGACCGGGCGCGTGAAGAGATTTCCAGCCTTGAGCCCGCGATCAAGGATGGCATTGCCCAATATGTCCAGGCCCAGGTCGAGATCGAAAGCCTCGGCCGCGAGATCGCTGCGATGAAAGCGAATCTCGAGACCGAGAAAACCTCGATGAAGACGCTGCGGAACAGCCTCGAGACCGGCGACTTCCGCCTCGCCGGTACCGTCACCTACACGGCCGAAGAGGTGAAGGGAGACCTCGCCCGCCGCCTCGACAGCTATCGGCTCAACAACCGGCTCGTTGAGAACAAGGAAGCGACCCTCAAGGCGAAGCAGAAGACGCTCGCCGCCGCCAAGGACCAGCTCGCCCAGATGGCAACGACCAAGAAGGCTCTGCTGACCAAGATTGATGGCATCGAGGCCCGCCTCAAGATGATTGAGACGACTCAGGCCAGCCGCGACTTCAACTTCGACGACGGTGCCTTGGCCCGTGCCAAGCAGAGCGTGTCCGAGTTGGAGAAGCGGCTCGACGTGATGGCCCGCGTCGCCCAGTTGGAAGGCAAGTATTCCGACTCCGGCCTGCCGATCATCGTCGAGCCGGGCCGCGACGTCGCTAAGGAAGTCGACGCCGAACTGGGTGCCCCCGCCAAAAAGTCCGCCGCGGATAAGAGCCTCTGAGCACCACCTGCCGAGGCCAATCGCCGCCCCGACGCGGCGGACCTACCCCAAAGCTTGGTCCGCTCCGGCGGGGCGGTTGACGTAATCGACGGGTCGGATTCTTGCCTCTAAATGTGAACATCTGCCCATCACACCGGATGCTTGGCGATCGATCCGCCGAGAACGACCCTCACGAGACGTTAGATGGACTTCCCCATGGTCAAACCAGACGGCAAGGCAACCATGTTGGGACACTGGCGGATCGCTCTCCGACAGGCGGAAGACGCGGCCAAGGCGGGCCGCTATGACGAGGCCGCAGCTTTGACATCTCGCCCTGACCTCGAGGGCCACCACCACGCGACGGCCCTCCGCATGAAGATGGCCCTCGACCTGATCGCCCGGGGGACGCGCCGCGCCGAGTCCGACGACCTGCTCGGGGCTGTCGACGACTTCCGGCTCGCCGAGACCCTCGGGGCTGGTCCCGACACCCTCGCCGCCGCCCGACTGCACGTCGCCGACCGGATCGCTGGGGAGGTGCGCATCGACCTCGAACTGGGCGAGCCCGCCCGCGTGCTGGAGCGGGTTGACGAACTGGCGCGGCTCAAGATCGGCGGCCCCGCCCTGCGACGGACCCGAGAAATCGCTGACGCCTGGCAAATCGCAATCGAAGAGGCACGCCGCGGCGAGTTCGGCCGGGCTTTCGAGGCCATCGACCGCGCCGAACGGTTCGCCGCTGGGACGCCCCCCGCCTCGCTTGCCGCCACGAGACGCGACCTGATCACTCGCCAGGCCACCGCCCACCCGAGGGTCGAAGCCCTCTACGCGGCGCTCGCGGCCGCGAAATGGCCCGAAGTGCTATCGGCAGCTGATCTTGTGCTCGAGACGGTCCCGGAGCATCCCGCCGCCCGTCAGGCCCGTTCGAAGGCCTGGCAACAGATCGGTGCGATCTCCCCGTCGGCTGCGGCCGCCTGGCCGGCCCGCATCGCCAAGATTGTGCCGACCGGCCTCGGCCCCGAACCGGCACTTGGGGCCGACCTGACCCAGACCGTCGCCCCCCCCAAGCCACTGCCCGCCGCTCCAACGAGGGCGCTTGCCCAGGCAGGTCAGCCTGGTCCGAAGGGGCGATTCCTCCTCTGGGTCGACACCGTCGGCGGGTTTCTCGTCTGTCTCGATGACAAGATCATCCTCGGCCGCGCTGGGGTCGACGGCAATGCCGACATCCCCCTTCTCGGCGACCTGGCGCGGAATCACGCCACGATCGCCCGCGACGGCGAGGGCTACCTGATCCAGGCCGTGAAATCGACGTTCGTCAACGGACGGGAGATCGAAACGGCCCCCCTCCGCGATGGCGATGTGATCCGCCTGGGGACGAGCGTCGAACTTGAATTCCGTCAGCCGAGCCCAGTCAGCGCTACAGCGAGGCTGCAAGTCGTCAGCCGACATCGGCTCCCGCTCGCCGTCGACGGGGTGATCCTCATGGCCGAGACCTGCATTATTGGCCCGTCGTCTCAGTCGCACATCGTCGCATCGAACGTCGAGGGGCCGATCGTGCTCTATCGTCAGGGGACCGGCCTCGCCTGCCGCGCCTCCGGTGCCTTCGAGGTCGACGGCCGCACCTGCGCGGCCCGCGCCCCGATCACCCTGCAATCAAGCGTTCTCGGCGATGGGTTCTCGTTCAGTCTGGAGCCGCTGGGGTCGCGGTTGTCTCCGTGCTGAGCTCGACGAGAGCGGATCGGCATCTCCATGAAAATGAATTATTGCATGCGGTTTGGGTGCAGGTCCTGCTTAAATCAGAGGATCAAAATGTGGGGTTGAGGTCATTTTTCAGCAATATCGGGGCGTGATTTCCTAATCACTAGCAACCCGCCCCGTCTATCGGTCGGGCATCCCGAACGGAGCTTCCCGAGATGAGCGCGACGGCCCCCAATCTGACCCGCGACACGTTGAACGAAACGATCGACTACGGTTCGGGTCCTGACCGGCCCGCGGGGTCTCCCAACATGGCCAATGCTTCTCCCCAGACTCCCTTCCGCTATACCTATGGCTCGGGTGCCCGCCCGCTCGACGGCTATACCATCAAGCGGGCCATCGGCCGTGGCGGATTCGGCGAGGTCTATTACGCGACCAGCGACTCGGGCAAGGAAGTCGCTCTCAAGCTCATCACGCGCAACGTCGAGATCGAGCGTCGGGGCGTCGCCCAGTGCATGAATTTGAAATGTCAAAACCTGCTTACGATCTTTGACATTCGCTCGAACGACGCGGGCGAGACCTTCGTTGTCATGGAATATGTCTCCGGGCCGAGCCTCGCGGGGGTGCTCGAAAAGTATCCCAACGGGATGCCGGTCAACGAAGCTCAGGCCTGGTTGAGGGGACTGGTCGAGGGAGTCGACTATCTGCACGACCACGGCGTCGTCCACCGAGACCTGAAACCGGCCAACCTCTTCCTTGAAGAGGGTGTCGTCAAGATCGGCGACTATGGCCTGTCCAAGATCATCTCGACCCAGCAGGGCTCCGAGCACACCGAGAGCATCGGCACTTGCCACTATATGGCCCCCGAGATCTCGACGGGCAAGTATCACAAGCCGATCGACGTTTACGCGATTGGTGTGATCCTCTTCGAGATGCTCACCGGGCGCGTCCCGTTCGAGGGAGAGACAGTGGGCGAGGTGCTCATGAAGCACCTGACCACCCGCCCTGACCTCTCCAGGCTCGCCGAACCCTACAAGACGATCGTCGGCCAGGCGCTGGCCAAAGACCCGGCCAACCGTCAGAAGCTCGCCCGCGACTTGCTCGGCTCCGACTCGTCCAAGCCTCGCGAAGTCCGTTTCATCGGCGAAGGCAAGACCGCCCCGGCCGCTGAGGTCGACCCACACGCGGCGAAGGCCAAGGGCTGGTGGGGCAGGGGAAAAGAACAGGAGAAGCCCCGCCACCGTCCCGTCGAGGATGACATCCTCCGGATCGGCGAGGTCGACCCGCCCTTCTATATCGGCCCCGAGACCCGTCCACCTAAGCTCGTCGCCCCTCCCCAGCGCCGGCCGTACATTCCGGCCATCCGATGGCTGGGGGACGTGATCCGCAAGGCCCCGGCCCGACGGCCGGCCGTGGCCGTCAGGCCTGTCGCCGCCCCTCCACGACCTGCCACGCTGCCCCCCGTTCCGAAGCCACCCCCCGAGCCCGTCGCCCTGCCAACACAGCGTGTCCGGGTTGGTGAACTGGCGTCGTCGATGGTCAAGGCGGCGCTCGCAGTTGCGGCGATCTGCGGCATGGCCGTCTACGCCGACGTGCCCGGCGCTCGGTCTGAAAATATCGCCTTCGCCTTCGTTGCGACGCTCATCGGAGTCTGGGGCCTCCTGCTTACGTCGAAACCCTTCGAAGGATCGAAGGCGCGGACGCTCGTCCGGTCGCTCACCAACGCGGTCGCGGGAGTGGGCATCGGCCTCGCCGTCGGGACACTCGGATCGTGGCTTCATGTAGCGAACAGGGCCGGGCCGCTCCAAATCGACTTCCCGCGAGGTCTGGGGTTCGTCCTTGAGAGTCAGACAATTGCCTTTATGCTCTGTTTCGGCCTGGCTTACCTCGTCGATGGCTGGTTCCGGCTCGCCGACCGCGACCGTCGCGGCCATTTTCGCCTCTTCCCAATTCTCGTTTCAGTCCTGCTGATGATCCCGCTGGCCCCGCTCTGGCCGGGCCAAGACCAATGGAGCTTGGCGATTATCCCGGCCATGGCGCTCGTGACGCAGGCCGTCAGCCCTTGGAACAAGCAGGCTGCAACCTATGCCTCTTACGTCGGAAAGAAAAAAGCCGCGAAAGCAGCCTGATCAGACCTCGCGGTCAAGCAAATCGCGTCTCTGACGAATAACCAGATGAGCATCGGCCCCGGTGAGTTGGGCCGACGACCGACCGAATGGCGAGGACGGATTGTCATGAAAAGCCTCCCAGTTTTCTTGATCGCGATGGCCATCTTTATCGGAATGTCAGGACTTCTTCGATCTCAGCGACAACAACCGATGCAGTTCGTTCCGACGGCCCTTGCCCCGTATCGCGATGTCGCGGCCCCGCCACCGCCGCCCCCGAAGTCCCATCGCAAGGCGCACCCGAAGGGCCAGCCCGCTCCTACTACCCCGGTCGCAGTTGCGACGGCCGACCCGAAGCAGCAGCCCGACTGGTATCCCAAGACGCGCGACCAGGAAGCGACCCTGACCAAAGTAGACGCCTCAGGTTATCGCATCCTCCTCAGCCAACTCTCAGGCACCGAGATCAAAGCCAGGGCCGACCTCGCCCAGAAGATCGAGCGGGAGGTGACCCATTGGCTGGCCGGTGACGTGGCTCCAGGCTGGAGACCCCCGTCGGGCGCGGTCGACACGATGGTCCGTGGGGTCTATGTCCAACCGATGATCGAAGATGTCGGCGCGATCTCCAAAGACCTCGACGAGTTGGTCACGCTCTATCGGGCCGGTGCCAAGGTCGATTTCTCGCCGTCCGCCCGCGCCCGCCTCCTTGGTCTGTACGAGAAGCAGGTCGTCCGGGAGCGGATGCTCAAGGGGGGCGGCGTCCTTGCATTCGTGCTGATCGCCCTCTCCGCACTCTCGGGGTACATCCGCGCTGATGAGGCTACGAAAGGGTACTACACCAATCGCCTGCGTCTGCTCACCGCCGCGGGTGTCGGCGGAGCCGGGGTCGTGATCTATCAGGTGCTTGTCTAAGCCAGGAAGGTGTTCTCATGAACCGTCATGTTGAGCAGGTCTACGATTGGGTCCGGCGGGTCGGGGCTTGGGCGAATCGTTCAGAAACCTGGCGGGTCATCCTGGCGGTCGTCGTCGGACTCCTCCTGCTCCAGGCCATTGCGGCCCTAATGTTCGTGCCGGCCGCATTGCTGGTGTTCGTGGCGTTCGCCACCGCCGTTTTCTTCTTCGGCCGGGCCTGGCTTGGCGAGTTCTCGCTCCTGATGCGGATGGACGATGACATCTTTCCCGGTCGGAGCGACAAGCTGATCTGGGCGATCTTGCTGATCGTCGTCCCGCCTGTCGGGCTCTACCTGTTCCGCTCGTACCGACTGGCGCACTGGCCCGAGACTAAACCGGTGTCGCCCGTGCAGGACCTTTTCTAAATCGGTTCGAGGCTCGAACACCGAGCGGGGGGGCGGATGCGATTCATGAGCGAACTCTTTTTTATGCCTCTGTTCGTCGTCACGGTCGTCATCGCCCTGCCGACGGTTGGCTACATGCTGATCTCGCTCTTCGAGGGCTTCCCCCGTCTCAAGCTCGCACAGGTCGCGGGGATCGTTGCGGTCTCGGCCTGGATCTTCACGCCATTCGTGCTGCCTGTATGGGACGAAGCCCCGTTCTTGTTCGTCTCGGGGGTGGTCCTGCTGCTCACCTTCTTCACGATCTGGCGTCGAGAGTTCCGCCTCCTGATGCTGCGGCGCGACGACGAATTCCCCGGCCGCTGGGACAAGCTCGGCTGGTTTCTCATGCTCACCTTTGCTGCACCAGCCGGCATCTGGCTCTATCGATCCTTTCGCAAGGCCCGCTGGCCTGAAGCTGGCCGTGACGCCGAAAAGTGGGGAGACGCCCTCCCCGCGAAGGCGAGCCACAGCCCCTGGGATCACGACGATGAACCAGTACTCTCGCCGTCACGGGTGGGGGTCGATTAAGATAGAGTTAAGGCGACGCGTGCCGCCTTTTCCCGATCCGTGTCGAGGCCTATCGCTCCGATGCCCACGTCTGACGCTGAGACGCTCTTGATCCGGCAGGTCCGCGAGGGGGACGCTCGCGCCTGGCGGCAGCTCATCGAGCGATACGAAGGTCGCCTGATTGCATTTGTCGACAGCCGCCTCCGCGACCGCGCTGCGAGCGAAGACGTCGTGCAGGAGACCTTCGTCGGCTTCCTCACCAGTCTGCCGCACTACGACGAGAAGCGCGACATGGAGGCGTATCTCTTCTCGATCGCCGCGCACAAGCTTACCGATCACCTCCGCAAGCAAGGGCGGCGGCCGATCGACCAGTTCGGTTCCGACGACCACGGCCGCCCGCTCGACGAGGTTCCCGGCGGCGGTCGCGCCGCGTCAAGCATCGCGAGGAGCGACGAACGTCGTGATGCCGAGACGCGACTGCTCACCGAGGCAATGGGCGTGCTCGTCCGCGAATGGCTCGCCAAGGCCGATTTCGACCGACTCCGTTGCCTCGAATTGCTGATCGTCAAGGGCTGGCCCAACAAGGATGTCGCCAAACATCTGCAACTGACCGAGCAGGCCGTCGCGAGCTATAAGTTTCAGACGATCGGCCGGCTCAAGGACATGGCCCGCCGCGCCGGGCTGAACCTCGAACACTTTGGCGAGGGCTGACCACGATGGACCAAGGGCACGATACCCCCGCTCCGATCGATGACGAGACCCTTCGCGCCTATCTCGCCGACGACCTGCCAGCCGAAGACCTCGCGCGCGTCGAAAAGGCTCTCCGCGACTCGTCCGAGCTCAGAGGGCAGCTCGAGTCGGTCCGTCAGAACCGGGAAGATGCCAGCCTCTACACGTTAGGGGCAATCTGGCGACGCACCCGCCTGACCTGCCCGAGCCGCCAGCAGCTCGGCAGCCTTCTTCTCGATATCCTCGAACCCGACCTCGCCGACTATCTCATCTTCCATATCGAAGTCGTCGAGTGCCCCTTCTGCCAGGCCAATCTCGCCGACCTCAAAGGTAAGACGGAGGCCGCGACCCCCGCCATCCAGTCGCGACACGCCCGCTTCCTCAATTCGAGCCGTCATCTTCTCCCCGGAGAAGGACGAGCTTAAGGCCGATGAGGCCCGACTTTCTTGGGATCGGCACCGACCCCCGCGACACCTTCGCCCACCAGGGCGAATTGATCCGGATTGGTCGAAGGTCCGTCGATCGCGGTCGGTGGGTTGGCGAAATTGAACGACCTCGCCGTGGAATCTTTGTCGGAGCCCAGAAGCTCTGTCCACGTCTTCAGGTCGGCCGGGGCGTTCGGCATCGGCAGCTCGGCGTCGGCAGAGACGAGAACCCAGGGGCTACCCGTCACGTCGTACAGGCTTCCCTTGCCAGTCCATTTCAGCCCTTTGGGCCACTGATCCTCGCGATCGCCCCGTAATGGGGTCCATGCGAGCAGGGCACGGGTCTGCACCGCGACATGGTCGAGGTCGACGGCGAGCGGCCTCGCGGCGGAAAAGCCTGAGAGATCGAACAGGCCGCCCCCCTTGATCGTCGCGTGGTCGATCGAAATCCGCCGAGGCGTCTGCGTAGGCTTCTCGGCACGCGTCCCCGAGAGTTGAGCCTTCAAAGCCCACCCAGGCGTCCCCGCGCCCGTCCCGGCGGGCACGATGATCGATTGCTTGATCGACACGACCGAACCTGGGAATAAGTCGATATCGACTGTTCGATGGAAACCCACGAACAGGCAGCCCTCTACCTCGAACTTCAGCCCTTCGACCAGCACGACACGCGAGCGACTCGATGCACCGCTGGCGACGAACGTGCATCCTTCAAGTCTTAGCGCTCCGCCCGACTGGATCAACGGCGGAGGCTTCTCCAGAGCCTGGTAATTAGCGACGATCTTCAACCCCTTGAGGGTGAGCGTGCCTGGCGACGTGATCAGAAAAAGAGAGTTGGCGCTGCCGATGTCAATCGCGATCAGGGGCGTCGTCCCCTCCGCCGCGCGGATCGTCACGTTGCCCCGAGGAATCCGGAAGAGGTCGGTACTGGTCGAGAGCCGGATCGGGCCGGTCGGATTGAGGACGACCTCGCCGTTGCTGCCCATCGCAATCCCGATCGCCTCGGCTAAGGTCGCCGTCGCGCGGGTTTCGCCCCGCGAGACGACCGTGATCGCGGACGCCTTGGCGGGATCGAGCTTCGCCACGTCAATCCTCGGCGGCACGTCGGTCGCGGATTTCGCGGTCGAACCGGCCTTGATTCGGCTTTCGCTGCCCTTCTTTCGGTTCGCCGCGACGACCCCGACTACGACACCTACCGCCATCAGGACAAGCACGGCGACCCCGATCGCGGCCCAGGGAGGCCGTCGAGGAGGCTTTCCCTCGCCGTCCCACAACTCGACCGAGGTCGACTTCGGTTTCGTCCTGAGCGAGCCTGTGAGCGACGAACTGAGCGACTCGACCGGGCCGACGTCGACGCTGAACATCGCAAGGTCGGGATCGGAAACCTGGGCCGCCGGACTGGTCGCGGTGGTCGCCGGAACCGCGTCTCCCGCCGGGGCGTCCATTCGAACTGGTGCGGCGACCTTTGTCTTGGGGCCAATCGAGGCGAACTCCCCGCTGACCGAGCGGGTCGTCAGGATGGCTGGGCTGAGCCTCGCAGCCTCGTCGAGGAACGGCTCGAGCGCCTGTGCCACGGTTATAGGAGTCGGGTAGCGATCCTCGGCCCGCTTCGCCATCATTTTCTTGACGACTCGCGAGAGATTTTCGGGCACGTCATTCACCAGCGAATGCAAGGCATCAGCGTCGTGGAGCTGGTGGGCGTAGAGTTTTTCGGGGAGGCTCGGGACCGGAAACGGCACGCGACCGGCGATCATGTGATAGAGGGTGCAGCCGAGTGAATAGATGTCGGCCCGGGTGTCGACATCGCGTGAGTGTCTGGCCTGCTCTGGGCTGATATAATCAAAGGTGCCGACCGTCGCGCCGTCACGGGTGACGTTCCCTTCGTCGGCCAGGTCGATCGCGAGCCCGAGGTCGGTCAACTTGGCCGTGCCGTCCCTGGTGACGAGGATGTTCGAGGGATTGACGTCGCGGTGGATTAGCCCCTTGAGATGGGCGTGCTCTAGCCCTAGGGCCACCTGGCGGACGAGCCGGACCGCCGCCGCCCAGGGGATCGCCCCCTGTTCGCCGATGAGCTGGGCGATGTTCTTTCCTTCGATAAACTCCATCACCAGGTAGCGGATATTCGACGATTCTCCCTCGTCGTAGATCCGCACCAGGTTCTCGTGCTGGAGTTGCGCCCCGACCTTTCCCTCTCGCTGGAATCGGGCGATCGCCCGGGGGTTGCTCATCCGGCTCGTCGAGAGGACCTTGATCGCGACCTGACGGCCGAGGCGGGTATCCTTGGCGAGATAAACCCGGCCCATTCCTCCCTGCCCGATAAGGTCGACCAGTACGTAGCGGTCGATCTTGAACCCAGAGGCGCGGCCGGTCATCAGTTGCTGCGCCTGCCAGACCGTGAGCAGTCCCGCGTTGACAGCCTGACGCGCGATCCGGCGGTCGACGGCGTCAGGAGTCCGCTTCTCTTCGGGCAGACTCTCCCAGCAATCGTGTAATGCGTCAGCGTCGAGCAGGCCGCTCTGCACGGCCGCTCTCCAGAATCGCGACATCTGGGGATCGACCATGAATGACTTTACCTGGACCGGGTGGTTCCGCGAAGAACCGACCCGCGCCGGTCATCGGCGTCTCGGAATCGAATTCGCGCTCGAAAGGGGGCGGCCAACTCTTTCTACTCTAACACCCCCGCAAAGGGCCGGACAAGGGCGGCGCGAGATCGGCCAGGGGTCACCGACGTGCTAAAGCCCTCGGCGGGTGGAAGTGACCGACCAGAGGGCGTGATTCCCCGAATTCCCATAATCTTCCCGCCCTTCTGACGAAAAATATAGGACGAATCCGCCCGAACCTCATATGCTAAATGAGAAGTGCTCTCTCCCCCCGCGTTCGGTCTCGGCCGGCAGGCAGGCCCGTCGGAAAGGCAATGACGCTATGACCGCCTCGACCCGTTCGATCTCTCTCGTGCTCATTGGTTCGGCCATCTTCCTCGCTGGTTGTCGACGCAACCAAGAAGATGACCCAAACAACCCCAACGGGTCTGGCCGCGGCGGTCGCTTTTTCCCCGGTGTCTATGTCGGGGGATCCGGCATCCGCTCCGGTGGCGGCACCTCGACCTCGTCACCCAGCGTCGGGACCTCGGCTCGCGGCGGGTTCGGCGGAACGTCTTCCGGTGCCTCGGCCTCAAGCTGATCAAGCCGGAGCCCCATCATGCAACGCTACGCGACCGAACCCCGACCCGATTGGCAGAAGACCGTCGAATCGCAGGGGATGCTCTTTCACTCGCTCGACGATGAGCCCTACTGGAACGAATCCGCCTTCTACCTCTTCGAGGCGAAGGAAGTGGACATTCTCGAACGGGCCACCTACGCACTCGACGCGATGTGCCTGAAGGCCGTCGAGCACGTCATCTCCAACCGGCTCTTTCCCTACTTCGGCATCCCCGAGCCCTGCGCCCGGTGGATCGCCCAGAGTTGGGAACGCGACTCGCACACCATCTACGGCCGGTTCGACTTCAGCTATGACGGCGACGGACCTCCAAAACTCCTCGAATACAACGCAGATACTCCCACGGCCCTTCTCGAAGCCGCCGTCATCCAGTGGTACTGGTATCAAGACCGGATGAAGCTCGTCCCATCAGTCGATCGTCCCCAGTTTGACCAGTTCAACAGCCTCCACGAGCGCCTGATCGAAGCCTGGGCTGCCCTCCGACCCGACCTCGGAGACATCCTCCACGTCTCGGCCGTCTCAGACAGCCTTGAAGACCAGATGACAGCGCATTATCTCCGCGATACCGCAATCCAGGCCGGCATGACCACCGAATTCCTCACCGTCAACGAAATCGGCTGGCACGCTGGCCGTCGCGTCTTCACCGACCTCCGCGAGCGTCCGATTCGCCTGATGTTCAAGCTCTACCCCTGGGAGTGGATGATCCGCGAGCCCTTCGGCCGCAACCTCCCCGTCGCCCCGACTCGATGGCTCGAACCCCCCTGGAAGATGATCCTCTCGAACAAGGCAATCCTGCCGATCCTCTGGGAACTCTTCCCTGACAGCCCCTATCTCCTCCGCGCCGAGTTCGAGCCCTTCGGCGATACCTTCGTCATCAAGCCGACACTCTCTCGCGAAGGGGCCAACCTCACGATCGTCGAAGACGGCCAGATCATCGCCGAGACCACCGGCATCTACAACGATGGCCCCAAGATCTATCAGACCTATCACCCGTTACCAGACTTCGAAAGCAAATTCGCGGTCGTCGGCAGTTGGCTTGTCAACGGCAACGCCTGCGGCATCGGCCTCCGCGAAGACGACGGCCCCATCACCCGCAACACCAGCCGATTCGTCCCGCACCTCTACCGCAAGTCGCCGCTCGTCGAGCCGCCGGGGTGACGTGTGCCTTGCTCACTCACGTCAATGACAACTCTTATGCTGCTCCATATGGGGAAATCTCGGCTCTCGTCCTAGGAATGTTCGGTTCGCAACTTACGACAATGACTAGATACGACATAAAAGCCGATCGGCACACATAACAACAATTCACAATGACAAAATCCGTACACACACTTCAATTTGGCGATTTTGATTTCAAATCGTTAGCAATCTAATCTAGGCACAAAACTATTTGTCAGGATTCTGCGCCAGGCGGGAATTGGCAAGAAAAGACGAGAGGATCGCGACCGAGATTCGCCAAGCTTGACACCATTCTCAATCGAAGTCGAAATAGGCTTGCTCCATTTTTGAATCCGACTGTAACACTCGCGATTTCGACACGTATTCGTTCCCGAGTCCACTCAATCAGGGCCGTCGTTGGCCGAGAATTCAAGCCCGCGAAGGCGACCTTTGGGAAGCATAGGAGGGCGGGCGAGACCTCGCGGCCTCGATCGGAACGGACTTGGCTTGAATATCATAGGTTCGCGGAGAATCTCCTCGATTTGTCTCCGGCCTTGATGTAGGTTCGGGCGAGATCAGAGGACCGGTGCCGGTCGATATGGTAGGGGGTCGAGGTGAGCCTTTCTATTTCCACGGGAGTTACGACAGTGATGCGATCAATTGGGTATCGTTCGGCGGCCTGCGCCATAATGGTCGCGGCGATGGCCGGGACTGCGGCCAGAGGTCAAGAGGCCTCGGACGCCAAGGCACGCGACGCCCGGACGGACCAGGCCGTCTTCAAGACGATCAACCTCGGCGTCCAGCTCTACAACACCGGCGATCACTATGGTTGCTACCGCCTCTATCAGGGGCAAGTGTTCGGTCTCGCCGCGACGACCGCCGACCACGCGAGCCTCGCTACGGTGCTCGAAGACGGACTGAAGCGGGCCGAGGCCCAAGGTCGCTGGGATCTGCGAGCGACTGCCCTCCGTGAAACACTCGACCAAGTCCACGCCGTCCTGAGCGGCAAGCCGAAGCCCCTCTGGGATCGACTCGGCGGCGAACCTGCCGTTAAAGCCGTCGTCCATGACTTCGTCGCCCTCGCCGCGACCGACCCCAAGGTCGATTTCTTCCGAGGCGGCAAGTACACGGTCGACGCCGCGGGCGTTGCCAACCTCGAGAAGCTCCTCGTTGAGCTGATTAGCGCCGTCTCGGGCGGTCCGCTGAAGTACACTGGCCGCGACATGAAGTCGTCGCACGCCGGGATGGCGATCACCAACGCCCAGTTCGACGCCCTCGCGGGCGATCTGATCGCGGTCCTCAAGAAGTATAAGGTGCCGCAGAAGGAGATGGATGAACTCGTCGGCGCGGTCGCGTCGACTCGCAAAGACATCGTCGAGGCGGGCCGCCCGACCCCTCCGGCCCCGAGCATGCCAGTCGCCTCGACCGGCGTATCGCTCTATCAGCGACTGGGCGGAGCGCCCGCGATCAAGGCCGTCGTCGATGACTTCGTCGCGCGGGCCGCGACCGATCCGAAGGTTAACTTTACCCGCAAAGGGACGCCCACCGAGTGGCCGGCCACTCCCGAAAATGTCGCCCACCTCAAGAACGGCCTGGTCCAGCTCATCACCCAGACCACAGGCGGACCCGGCAAGTATGAAGGTCAGGCGATGAAGCCGCTCCACGCGGGCATGGGCATCACCACGGCCGAATTCAACGCGATGGCGGGCGACCTTAAAGCCACACTCGACAAGTTCAGGGTTCCCGCCAAGGAACAGCAAGAACTCTTCGCGATCATCGGCTCGACTAAAGCCGACATCGTCGAGAAGCCTTGATCTCCGTTTCTGATTCGTCGAGACGACACATGCAACCTGGGGGCGGGGTGGGCGATGCCTGCCCCGCCCCCTTTCTTATTTGACTGTCACGGTTTTCGCAACCGGTCCGCCCTTCTGCGACCCATATTTGACCGTTGCCTCTCCGGTGCCTCGGACGAACCAGCGGACGCGGATCACGTCATGACCAGGGACACCGGCATTGATCATTAAGTGGGCCGGATCGCGCTCGACCGCAGCGACTTCGCCGGTGTATTCGTTGACGAGCGTGCCCCCGCCCACGACCGTCAGACCAGGACCATCGAGGCTCGCGAGATCAGGCAGACCGATGCCGTGCGCGGCGGCCTGCTGCGCGACGCTTGGGATGGCCCTCGTATTCTTGATCGTCGCGGTCACAGTGCGGAGGTCACCGCCGAGAGGCTCGATCTTCACCTCGTCGATCCGGAGCCTGGGCATCTGGTCGGCGTGGTAGATCACGAACGCGGCGTTGCGGTGGCAGAGTTCCTCGATCATAAAGGTCGGTGGCACGCGCTGCGACTGCTTGACGAAGCCGCCGATCTCGATGTCGCCGTAGAGCGGATGTTTGTACGGCTTCCACTCCTTGAATGATGCGCCGAAAAGCAGCTTGTCGTTCGCAAAGAGTTGATCGGCCTGGCGGTCGCCGCCGATCGCGCGGGCGAGAGACTGGCCGGGGGCGGCCACCGTTTCGTGGGTGGCGAGCAACTGCTCCGCGTTCCACAACTCATTCGTAAACGACAAAATGCCGAGATGCTCATACGTCCATCCAATGAACCCGCCGTGGACCGCGTAGAGGTCGCGATGGATGACGAAATTGCGATAGAACGGGATCATCTTCGTGCCAACCCGGCCGATCTCCTCGGCGATCCGGTCATCGCCTGACGGATACGCGGCCTGTCTTGAAGGATGACCGGGACCTCGAAGGATCATGCCCGCGGCGTTGTGGAACGCCTGCACGCCCGCGATGTTCGGGTGGTCGAGGATGAACGTCGCGACGGCCTTCGTCTCGGGCCAGCAGAGCGGGAAGTCCCCCGCGCCGGCCTGGAGGTGGTCAGGCTGCCAATCGGCGGGCCAATTTCTATTCATGTCGTAATAGCCCGGCGGGTCTTCGTTGACCAGACCGTCGCCATCGTTGTCGATCCCCTCGCTGCCCAGCGGCGTATACTCGCCGACTTCGCCCGGCTTGATGGGGACAAGGAATCGCGGGTCTTCCGGCGAGACTTTGTACTTGCCGTTCGGGTCTCGCTTACGCATCTCGGTGACCTGACCGTCGCCGTCGAGGTCATCGTAATCGTCTTCGTCGAACAGACCGTCGCGGTCGTCGTCGCGGGGGACCTTGCCGCTCCGCGAGCTGTGCGTCGTATTCGGCTTGGTGAACCAGTGCGCCCGGCCGTCGGGATTCACGGTCGGCACGACATAGAACGCACGCTCATCAAGCAACTTGGTGATCTTCTCGATCCGTCCATAGTTCTCGGTCAGATACCAGATCGTGTAGAGGCAGGCCTCAGCCGCCTGAACCTCATTGCCGTGGATATTGCCATCGACATACATGGCCGCCTTGTCGCGATCCCGCCCCGTCTTCGGGTTATTGATCGTCACGCACCAGAGGTCTCGACCCTCGGTACTCTTGCCGAGGCTGGAGAGCGAGAGCAAGTCAGGATGGGCGTCGACGAGCCGTTTGATCGCATCGGACAGTTCTGGATAATCGTAGAGCCGGTTGAACGCGAGCGGAACCTTCGGTCTGGGATAGAGCGGTTCGGCGGCGCTCGCTGAGGCGACGACGGCCAGGATACCGATCGTTGCGGCGATAAGTCCTCGTATCATCATTGGTCCTTTATCGAGTCGGCGGCCTTCTTGCTCACCGGGCTTTCGTCCTTCTCTCGCCGACGCTTGGAATCAATCTTGGCGAACACGGCGGCGTGGTCCCCCTTGAAGTTCTCCTTGATATCCTTGACGCCGAGACGTTCCAGGCTGTAGAGGAAGTCTTCGAGCAGTTCGCGGCCCGCTTGATCGGCGGGACGGAACCGAGCGAGTCCATACCAATAGATCATCGCGGCGTAGCCGTCCTGCCCGAGGTCGCGGGCGATGTCGGCGTATTCGAGCATGTCGCTCGCGTGCTTCGACTTGTCCTTAAATATGGTGTGAATTTTCATGCGTCTGATCAAGTCATACATCTCGTCCTTGCCGCTTGCGAGGGCCAGAGTCGGATAGAGCGGGTCTGCGGCGAGGATCGCCTTGCGCGCGGCGGGCCAACTAGCGTGTGCCCCGTCGGCCGTCTCTTTCTTGCTCAGGAGGATGGTTCGACGGGTGTGAAAAAGTTCATAGTTCGTCCAAGCCGATTTGGGGAACTCGCGAAGCACCCCCTCGTAGACCTTGATCGCCCCGGCGAAGTCTCCCTTGTCGTGCAGCGCGATCCCCGTATCGACGCGGGCTTCGAACCCTTTGGAAAATTCCGCGTGCAACTCGCGGAACTCTCCAAGCAATCGACTCTGCGCTGACTCTTTGGCGGCGAAGGGGGAAGCGATATCGGCGATCCGTCGCGCCTGGTCGAGTTCGCCGGTCATGCAATGGAGGGCGATGCGGACCATCGGCGTGAACGGGATTCCCGGATTCATTTCGAGCGTGGCCCGCCAGAAATCGGAGTTGCGCTCGGTCAGCGCCGCCACGTCGATCGGCCCTTTCAGATCGAGCGACGAGAGGGTCTTGCCGAGCTTGACGACCCCTTCAAACTTGGGATCGGCATGACTCGCTTCCGCGAGAACCGGAATGGCCTGGTCCTTCGCCCACTCGCGAAAGAGGCCGACCTGCTCGCCCATTGAGGCCCCGGCGAATCGAACCTGGAACGCCTTGAAGCGGGCTTCGGGAACCTGGGCCTGGACCCTCACGCCGACGCCGAGCATGGCGAGGAAGACGAGGGATAGTCGCGAGAGGGACATCGTCATCGTCGGATTCCTGGTGTCAACGAAGTGAGATATCCTTGTGAATCGTCCCGGCCTTCGCGCAGGAGACGTCGAGCGAGATCGCCTTGACATCGTCGGGCGCGAACACGAGCCAGCGGAATTCACGCGTGCCGCCCGATCCCGGAAGCGAATCGACACGATTGATCGCATTGCCCGCGAGCAGCTTGGCACCGCCGAGCCCGAGTTTCACCAGCACAGGCGGGGCCTTCCGCGTCACCAGACCTTGCCCGATCGCGGTCGGCAGATAGCCGGTGTTCTCGACCGTCACGGTGACTTCAAAGACTCCGCCCCCCTTGACGACGACCTTCGTCTCCTTGAACCCCAGGGTCGGGAGTCGGCCGGCGAGGTCTTTAAGGAAGGCGAGGCAGCCATCGGTGATGGTGACCACACCTTCGATCGGCGGGTTGAGACGTACCCCC
>JANXSY010000239.1 GCA_025356435.1 Isosphaeraceae bacterium
GATTTTCCAGCGATCCTTGCCCGTCTCCCTATAGAGGGAATAGAACCAGCCGCCGATATCTCCGAAGTAGACGGTGTCGTCAGTCACCAGTGCCGAGCCAAGGATGCCGTTGGTCGACGATTGGAATCTCTGGCCGCGCGACGCTTCGGTCGGGGGCAGGGGGGGGCAACCCTCGCGGGATTGCGGTAGGACCAGCAAAGCTTGCCGTCGACCGCGAGCTTGTAGAGAGTTGGGTCGGTGGCCGTTCCGAAATAGACGCAGCCGTTGACGACGGTGGGCGTTGCGTGGACGACCCCGATCTCCGCGTCCGACCCCTTGGCTGGCAATCGCCATTTCTCTTCGAGCTACGCCGCATTGCCGGGATGGATGGCGGTCTCGTCCGGGTTGTGGCGCGTGCCCAAGACATCGCGGTTATAGGTTGGCCAGTCCTTCTCGTCCGACCCTGCAAAGGCGACAGTCGTCAGGAAGGCCGATCCCAGCTAGGCGATCGAGAGCCCGAGCCATCGATTCGACATCCACCTGGCCGTCACAAGACTCGTCCCATTCATGGAAATCAACTCTGAAATCGGCAGCCCCCGCGAGCGATTCGAGTTGTTCGCCCGTCAAGGGACGATATTTCTCGGCCTGGTTTTTTGGATGTGGGTTGGACCACGGGCGTGACCTGCGTACCGGTTGCGAACCGTGTCGTAACTCCCTAAGATTAATCGAGATGATCGCACGCACGGCCTTCGAGAGAACCGATGAGCATCGACTGGACCCCATTGTCTTCACTGATTGAGACATACAATAAATTTGTGGTCACCACGCATGTTCGGCCTGATGGCGACGCGCTTGGGTCTTCGGTCGGGATGGTTGGGCTGCTCCGGCAGAAGGGGAAGGATGTTCGCGCGGTCAATACCAGCCGGACTCCTCCCCGATACGACTACCTCGACCCAACTGGCACGCTGTTCGAGCATTTCGGCACGACGGTCACTCCCGAAGACCTGACGGACCGACAGGTGCTCGTGATCCTTGACCTCTCTTCATGGGGTCAACTCGGCGAGATGGCGGATTGGGTCCGCGCGTTCCCGGGGCCTCGCGTTGTCATCGATCACCATGTGAGCCAGGATGACCTCGGGGCGACTTTCCTCAAGGATACCTCTGCGGAGGCGACCGGTACGCTTGTCACTCGCGCGGCCCGCGCACTTAACGTCGAGATCACGCCCGCGATGGCGACCGGCCTATTCACCGCGATTGCGATGGATACTGGCTGGTTTCACCACCCCAACACCACGCCCCAGACCTTGCGGACGGTTGCGGAACTGGTCGAAGCGGGGGCGAAGATCGACGAGATTTATCGGTTGCTCTCAGAGCGGAACACGCTCGGCCGGCTTAAGATGATGGGGGAGACCCTGTCGTCGCTCAAGACCGACCTCGACGGGCGGATCGCCTACGCGGCAGTCTCTCGCGAAGATTTCGAGCGCACCGGCGCGATCCCGCCTGACACCGAAGACCTCGTCGACTTCACCGTGAGCATCCGGGGCGTTGACGTCGGCCTGTTGTTCATCGAGCAACCGCGCGGTGGAATCAAGCTGAGTGTTCGATCGCGAAACGGCCTCGATTGTTCAAAACTCGCCTCGGTCTTCGGCGGTGGCGGGCATAAGGCTGCCGCCGGCGCGACCCTGCCCGATCCGATGAGCGACGCCGTCCCCAAAGTGCTCCAGGCCGTCCGAGCCGCTCTGGGGTCGTGAAGCCTGCCCGTTGATCGAGAACTCCCGCCTGATCTTCCCGCCAGTCCGCCCGAAGAGGATCTCTCTATGCTGACTCGCCGCGACTTCTATCGGTTCCTCTCGATCGCCGGGGGGAACGCAATCGCACTGGCGCTCGCCGTGCCGGGCGTCCGCTATTTGCTCGACCCCCTGACGAAAAAAGGGCAAACGGGTAGCTTCCGGACCCTGACGCGGCTCAGCCAGCTTGAACCTGGGAAGCCACAAGCGTTTCCGATCATCGAGGCAAGGCAAGACGCCTGGGTGAAATATCCCAAAGAGCCTGTCGGGTCGGTCTGGCTGATCCGGCAGCCGGGCGATAAGCCCGTGGTCCTTGCGTTCAGCGGAGAGTGTCCGCATCTCGGCTGCGCGGTGGGCCTCTCGGCCGATCAGAAGAGCTTCTTCTGCCCCTGCCACACAAGCAGCTTCGGCTTCGACGGTTCGATGCAAAACAAAGTTCCCCCGCGTGGCATGGACCATCTCCAGGTCGAGTTCACCAAGGAAGCCGACCCACAGGTACAGGTCATGTTCGAACGCTTCCAGACCCAGAGCACAGAGAGGAAGCCCCTTGTTTAAGCACCTCTCGAACTGGTTCGACACTCGGACTGGCTACAAGGCCCTGATCCACGAGGCGCTCGAAGAGCCGATCCCCGGCGGGGCGAAGTGGCGCTACGTGTTCGGATCGGCGCTGAGCGCCACATTCATGATCCAGCTCGTCACCGGGCTATTCCTGATGGCGACCTATAGCCCGTCGGCGACGACGGCCTGGGGCAGCGTCTATTACATCAACTACGAGGTGGCCGGCGGATGGTTCCTCCGGGGCATCCACCACTTCGGCTCGCAGGCGATGGTCGTCTTGCTCGCGATGCACCTCGTCCAGGTGCTGATCGCCGGGGCCTATCGCGCGCCTCGCGAGGTCAACTGGTGGTTCGGCATGGCGCTGCTGTTCATCACGTTGGGGTTCAGCCTGACCGGATACCTCCTCCCCTGGGACCAGAAGGGCTACTGGGCGACGAAAGTCGCGACGAACATCTCTAGCGGTGCCCCGGTGATCGGTCCCTATCTCCAGAAGATCGTGGTCGGCGGCCCGGACTACGGCAATCAGACGCTCACCCGCTTCTACGGCCTGCACGTCGGCGTCTTGCCGGCGCTTCTGGTGATGTGTCTCGCAGCGCACATCGCCCTCTTCCGCAAGCACGGCGTCACGGCCCCGAAGAAGGCCGTGGGGGTCGAGATGTTCTGGCCGAAGCAAGTCGCGTTCGACATGTTGGCGGGCCTCGCCGTGTTCGGCATCCTCGTCCTGCTCGTCGTCAGCGAGGGCGGGGCGAATCTCGATGCCCCCGCCGACGCATCAAGCGACGACTACCCCGCGCGGCCGGAGTGGTACTTCCTCTCGCTCTTTCAGATGCTCAAGCTCTTCGACGGCGACCGCGAGATCATTGGCACGATGATTATCCCGGCCGTCATCATGATCGGCTTGCTGCTCTTGCCGTTGCTCGACAAGGTCCTCCCTCGCGGATTCGCCCACTTCCTGGCCTGCACGTTCGTGATCGCCCTTCTCGGCGGTGCCGGATACCTGACGGTCAAGGCGTGGCAGGCTGATGCCTCGGATCAGGTCTACATCAAGGGCCGCATGAAGGCCGACCAGGCCCGAGATCGGGCATTGTTGCTGGCCAAAGAGGGCATCCCCCCCGAAGGCGCTGCGTATTTGCTTGGCCGTGACCCGCTCTATCACGGCGGTAAAATCTTCGAGAACAAGTGCCTGGGATGCCACGCACTCGGCGGTAAGGTGACCGGCGAGCAGCTGGCCCCCGACCTCAAGGACTACGCCTCGCGGATCTGGGTTCGCGGCCTCCTCGAAAAGCCCGACTCGCCCGAATACTTCGGCAACGTGCCTGGCTGCGACGGCATGACGACCTGGAAGGAAAGCTCGAAGCTCACGCCGAAACAACTCGACGACGTGGCCGACTACGTTGGAACTTTCGCGACGATCGACGCCGAGACCTCTCCCTCCGACTGGGCCGATGACCCGAAGACCAAGGCCCACCCCGGTCGCGCGTCGTTCCAGAAGGAATGCGTCGAGTGCCACACAATGGGCGACCTCTCCGAACGATCGAAGAAGATGCAGCCCGCCCCTGATCTCTTCGGCTGGGGGTCGACTCGCTGGATGACCCGGATGATCAAGAACCCGAACGCCCCGGCCTGCTACGGCTTCCTCGAAGCCGAGCAGAAGATGCCCGCCTTCGGCGAGCAACTCACCGACAATGACGTGACGACGCTCGTGCGGTATCTCAAGGGGGATTACCTCCCGGCCGGGTCGGGATCGATGACAGGCAAGGCTGCTGCCAAGCCCTGATTTCGCGGGTCGTCTATCGAATGCGAGAGTCAGAAGGGTGGCCGGGACAACGGATTGTTCCGGCCACCCGCGTTCATTTCGCTCGGAAGCGTTACTGCCGCTCGACGGCGGCCAGGTTCTATGGAACCTCGCTTCGGGGAGATTGTCGTTGTCCTGATAGGCTCGTCGCGATCGCTCACGTTCTGATCGATGGGTAGCGAGAGTGCGAACGAGACAACACGTTGTCCCGCCCGCGAACACGGCCAGAATCGCCGATCCGGGGACGAAGACGACCGGGTGATTCCAAATGTTTCTGCCGTAAGCCCTTTTTTTGAAATGGTTTCGGTCGATAACATCGCGTCTCTTTCGTTCGTCCTTGCCTTGCATCTCGGTCCATTCATGCCATCATTTGGAGGCAAGACGGTTCCCTTTTTGTGTCGCAGATTTCTGGTCGAACCGGCCGGAGTGGACGGATCGTCACGGCTAAAGCGAGCTCTTTCGATCACGCCGCTTCCCGTAACGTTGTCGCGAGCGGAACTTGAAGAAAAACGCCGAACAATCCGAGATTTTGCTTGAGTCGTGACGGTCGTGGGGTAAACTCCGTCCATCTTCGCGAAGACGACCATGACTCAAATGGTCAACCCGAAACTTCCTCTCGCTTCGCCTCGGACAACGGACCTGCCAACTTGGTGTCGCCCGACCGCCCTCACCGGATGAGGGAAGGTATGGGGATTCCTCGGGAAGTCGCAAATGCCGTGATCTCGGCCTTAATCACCGAATCACCGCGCCTTGGCCTCCGTCCCGCGTCTCGATCAAGGTCGATCGGGCACTCATACGGGACGGTCATCGAACGGATTTCGCTGACGCCATCGCAAGGAAGGGAAGCCCATGCTCGCCATCAAGGATCGTCCCCTCATCGGCATCAACACCGATTACCGCGCCGTCGCCAAGGGTCGTGCTACCCAGAGCCATGTCCACAGCGGGTATTACGACATCCTGCTGACAGCCGGTGCCTTGCCAGTCATGCTGCCGCCCTTTACCAAGGAAGCTGACCTCTCGCCGATCCTCGACCGGCTTGACGGCATCCTCCTCACCGGCGGCGACGACCTCGACCCGAGGAAGATGGGGCTCTCGCCTCACCCCTCGATCACTCTCATGAATGACCGCCGTGAGACGGCCGACAGGCTTCTCTGCAAGCTCATTCAACAGCGACGCATGCCCGTTCTGGGAATCGGTGTCGGCATGCAGGAGCTGAACGTCGTCAACGGCGGCGGACTCTATCTCCACCTGCCCGAAGATATGCCCCGGGGCATCCCTCACCGCGACCCGCTGGGGGGCGTCCACCGCCACACCGTCATCATGGAGCCGGGCTCCCGGATGGAAGAGATCTACGGACCCGGAGAAATTCGCGTCAACTCTTACCACCACATGGGTATCCGCAAGCTCGCACCGAACTTCCGCCAGGCCGCCGTCGCCCCCGATGGCCTCATCGAAGCCTTCGAAGGCCGAGATCCGTCGTGGTGGGTCGTCGGCATTCAGTGGCACCCCGAAGCCGAGGGAAATATCTCCCTCGACACGCAGCTCGTTGAGTCGTTCGTCGCCGCAAGCACCTCGATGAAGGGAGTCCTCACCCTCGCAAAGGCGAGCTGAGGCACTCACTCATACACCGCAAAATCGCCGGGGCCGATCTCATGGATGAGATCGGCCTCTTTTTTTGTCGGTAGTAGTAATATCATCCACGATGGCGTGATAGTTGCTAATCTGGTCCGCGTCATGAAATTCGTTGACGCAGGGAGGGCATTTTGGAGAAGATGCGGTATACTTATCTATACTTTTAATAGAGCCGTGAGCGATTGGCAAAAGACGGCGTGGCTTCTGTCTATTTCGTGACGACGAGGTCCGGCTGAGTCTATCTATCAATTCCTGGTCATTCACAAGGTGGGATCACGACATGAATCGACGACAACGAGCGCGACGGGCATTGGGGTTGGGGCTGCCGCGAGTCGAGCTGCTTGAAGCGAAGCAACTCCTTGCCGCGAATGTCATCTCGGGGTTCGTGATTAACGACGCAAACCACAACGGGCTGTTCGGACCGAGCGAGGTGCCACTTCCCGGGAGCACGATCAAGTTGCTCAACTCGAAGGGGACGGTGATCGGCGCGTCCACGGTTGGGGCCGACGGATCTTACTCGTTCAACGTGGACCAGTCGGTTTCGACTGCGCCGACGACCCTGACTCAGACGATCACATTCCCAACTGCGACAACACCGACTGTTCTGTCCCAGGCCACGCCCCAGTTCAACCCCGCGCTCGGCACGTTGACCTCGGTCGACGTGATTAATGCCGCGACGGTCACTGATCAAATCCAGACTGAGAACCAGGCCGCTCAGCCACGCACTCTCGTTGGGACGGTGAGCGGATCGGTGACAACCACGGGGCCGGGCGTCACGGGGTTGGTCGCGAATACGGTCGACACGGTCACGTTTAATGCATCTGCTTTCGACGGTATGCTCGACTTCGGCGGCACGAGCGGTCATGATTTCGGCCTCCGATCGCAGAGCACGACGCAGAGTCTGACGATCACCGATCCCGCCACCTTGGCGTCGTATATCGGCACCAATAACGTCTCGTTCGTCAACACCACGAACTCGCTCTCGGGAGTCGTCGGATCGGGCAACGTGGTCAATGCGATCTCGACGGTGGCGGGTGGGACGGTCACGGTCGTCTACCACTACACTCCCACAAACATGATCCAGCCGGGTAACTACATCATAGTCCAGGCGAAAGAACCGGTTGGATTCACGAACGGTCTCAACTCGTCGAACGGTACCGTGCTCGTCAACAGCCCGGGCAGCAACATGATCCCGGTCACGGTGACGACCACGACCACGACCTATCCGGGCAACGACTTCGGCGAGAATGCCATCCCCCAACCAATCTCAAGCCTCTCGGGCTCGGTCTTCTTCGACGCGAATAACGACGGCGTTCGCGAGCCGAGCGAGTTTGGCATCGCCCACGTCACGGTCAACCTCACTGGGACGACCACCACGGGCCAGCCCGTTTCGCAGATCGCTACGACCGACGACTTTGGAAACTACCACTTCTCGGGGCTGCTCCCCGGTACCTACAGCCTGATGGAGGTTCAACCCCCGATCTTTATCAAGGGGAAAGACCACCTCGGGACGCTCGGCGGGGTGAAGTCCAAAGGACTCTTCTCAGCGATCCCGGTGCCAGCGTTGGTGAACGGGGTGAGCTACGACTTCGGCGAACTGGCGCGAGCTGGTTGCAAGCTGCTCGGGCTGACTCAGTTCCACATCAAACCCGGGCACAAGCTGGCCCCAAGCCAGATCGGCCCCGAGATTCGCCTCTATTTCCCGTCGCTCGTCCCCCTGATCACTGCCGGAACTGGAACCGTTCAGCCCTTCCATGCCCACGCGGCCACTCATGCGGTCGTCCTCTCGCGACGTGGTCGCAGCTGAGATCCTCGGCAATCCCAGATAACGAACGCCCCCGCCCTCCCAGCGTTGAATGCCGAGAGGGCGGGGGCGAATTTGTTCCGGAACGTCATTGAGTGACGTCAGGAGGTGCGTGTCCGCCGTCGTGTCGCGAGCAGGATCGCCAGCCCGCCGATCGCAGTCAGTGCAATGCTCGACGGCTCGGGTACCTGTGTACTTTGACCCCCACCCTGACCCACCGGGTTCCCGAGAGGAGTGTAGAGATAGATGAGGGTCGCAGTCGCCGAGGCACTCGACGTAAACTTCGTCACGAGATTACCGAGGCCTGTCGCGGATGACTGGCCAATCGCAGAGAAGCCCAGGCTGATCGTCCCCGGCCCTTGGAAGAGTGACACGTCGGAATTGCTGGAGAGCGTGACGGACTTGGTCTGATCGGCTGAGAGGTTGCTATACGTTTTGCCCGACGTGCCAGCGAAGTCGATCGTGCCATCGAAGGCCCCAGTCTGGTCGGTTGTCGACGCAACCACAGACGCCAGATCAATCTGCGATCCTACCGGGCGTGCTAGAGAGATGTCAGCGCGAAGCTGCATGTTGACGGTCGCCCCGACGTGCGCTGTGTTCTCAAAGGCGGCAGACCCCGAGATGTGGCCCGTCAGCGTGAATTCCACCCCGGTAAGAGTCCCAAGCGAGACGTCGAACTTGTTGAAGACGAGATTTGTTGTGTAGTCAGTCGGCCGCAAAGTCACCGAAAGAGTTTGGGGGGTAGTCTGATCTGCCTTAGCATAAATGCCCAGGCAACTTGCGAGCCCAAGAGCGATCGCGAACTGGGCAATCTTCCGCATAGTCCAGACCTCCCTTCAAAATCCTCCCCTTCCGGAGCTTGAGAGACTGCGGTGAGGAGCAACCGAATCGGAAACAAAGCATCAACTTTATAAAGTAACAGGAAAAAGCATGCCAAGATCGAATTGTAGTCACAAAATTATAAGTATTCTTGATTTTGCGGGTGCGTGCCGATCTCACACGTCGATCATCGATCAAATGCAAGAAGCCCGCGTCGTCCGACCAGCCGGGGGGCTGAAAGGGACGACGCGGGCTTCTTACGTTTCGATTTGAATTCAGGTCGTTACGAGACGCGCTTGCGGCGGACGGCCAGAATCACGAGCCCCCCGACGGCAGTGAGCGCGAGGCTCGTCGGCTCAGGCACGACGGGTGTGTAGGTGTAGATCAGCGAAGACGCGGCCGAAGCCGATGAGGAAAATTTCGAGAGGAGATTGCCCGAGCCGGTCGCATTTGACGAGCCCAGCGCCGCAACGGAGAGGGTGATCGTCCCCGGTCCATTGAAGTACGCCAGGTCAGACGCCAGGGCCGAAGTGTATCTGCCCAGGTTATCGGCGGCGAGCGAGCTATAGGTCTTGCCCGACGTGCCGCCGAAATCTTTGACGCCGTCAAAGGCTGTCACATTGTCACTGGTACTTACGACGGGAGTGATCGCGATCAGCGACGAACCGTCGGCGTGGGTCACAACGATGTTGACCTGGAGATTCGTGACGATCGTCGCGGTCGAACTCGAAGTGTTCTCGAACGCGGACGTGCCTTCGATATGCCCATTGATCGTAAACGAGACACCGGTCAACGTCCCGAGCGACGGGTTGAACTTGTTGAAGACGAGCGTAGCGTTCATGAAGTCGGTGGGTGCCAAGGCGATTGACTGCGACTGAGACGGAGTCTGGACGTCGGCTCGCACGTCGTTAATCAGGATCCACAAAGGTGTGGTGGCTATGAACAACCAATGTCGCGTACGCATTAGACCTCCTCGTCAACCTCAAACCGCTTCTTCACGATCGAAGGGCTGGCACATACCTCCGGCGAATGCCGCCAAGCATTGAGGTAGTAAGGATCATGACGGTTTTATGAAATGAACGCGAGGTCAATCGCGCAACTTATCAAGCCGATGTTGCGTTCCAACAACGTATCTGCGGCCCCAGACCCCCAATCAGCCACTGATCGCTTCCAACTCCACGACTTGAATGAGGCCGGCGGCTTCTCGCGCATGCTTGCGCAGATCTTCGCTGATCCGCATCGAGCAGAATTTCGGACCGCACATGCTGCAGAAGGCCGCCGACTTGAACGCATCTTGGGGCAGCGTCTCGTCGTGCATCCGCCGTGCGGTCTCGGGATCGAGCGAGAGCCGGAACTGTTCTTCCCAGTCGAAGGCATAACGCGCACGTGAGAGCGCGTCGTCACGGTCTCGCGCACCCGGGCGATGGCGGGCCAGGTCGGCAGCGTGCGCGGCGATCTTGTATGCGATCACGCCCTGACGCACGTCATCGACGTCGGGCAGGCCGAGATGTTCTTTGGGGGTGACGTAGCAAAGCATGCTCGCCCCGTGCCAGCCGGCGAGCGCGGCACCAATGGCCGAGGTGATGTGGTCATATCCTGGCGCGATGTCGGTCACGAGCGGCCCGAGTACATAAAAGGGGGCTTCGTCACACTCGATCGCCTGCTTCTCCATGTTCATGGCGATCTGGTCCATCGGCACATGGCCGGGGCCTTCGACCATCACCTGGCAGCCCCTCGCCTTGGCGCGGCGGGTCAGGTCGCCCAGCGTCTTCAGTTCGGCGAACTGGGCGGCGTCGGAGGCGTCGGCGATCGAGCCGGGGCGAAGGCTGTCACCGAGGCTCCAGGTCACGTCGTACTGCCGCATCACGTCGCAGAGGTCGTCAAATCGAGTGTAGAGGGGATTTTCCTGGTTATGGGCGATCATCCACTGGGCGATCAGCGCCCCGCCCCGCGAGACGATCCCGGTGATCCGGTGCGCGGTCAGCGGGATGTAGTCGCGGAGGATGCCCGCGTGGATCGTCATGTAGTCGACGCCCTGCTTGGCCTGGTGCTCGACCATGTCGACCAGGTCTTGCGAGGTCAGATCTTCGACATTTTTGACCTGCTGGATTGCCTGATACATCGGCACCGTGCCGATCGGCACCGGGCTGGCTGCGATGATCGCCGCGCGGATGGCGTCGATATTACCACCGGTCGAGAGGTCCATCACCGTGTCAGCACCAAGGCTGACGGCCATATTGAGCTTCGAAAGCTCGTTATCGATATCCGACGTCACGGCCGAATTACCGATATTCGCGTTGATTTTGCAGACCGCCTTGATACCGATCCCCATCGGCTGGAGTCCGAGCTTGAGGTGCTCGGTATTGGCGGGGATCACCATCCGCCCCCGCGCGACCTCATCCCGCACCAACTCCGGCTCTAACTTTTCGCGACCTGCGACATATTCCATCTCCGGGGTGACGACACCGCGGCGGGCAGCTTCAATTTGAGTCATGGCGCGAGCGACCTCCGACAGGCTGAGCAAGACAAGACGGGACGACCAGCGCGGAGCTTTGGGCCGTGAGCGGATGAGATTCATGGTAGTCGGCCCAACCCATCCGGGTCAATTCCGAGGGAGGCAAGGTTTGTCCTTTGTTCTCCAAGCCGGCCTCAATGCTCATCATGATCGCGACCGACAATGCTGCCACCCTCGAATTCTTATACCCGAGACCAGCATGGACGACACGCTCCCCCCGCTGTCGCAAAAGGCGTCCGAAGTCTCGTCGACACTGCCCGCCGATCCGACGATCTTGCCGCCCGGATTGCCCGACGCGGCGACTCTTGCCCCAGTCTCGATCCGATCGGCCGGGACGCTCATCGGCGGCGATTCCGATTCATCGCCGAGCGCCCCGACGCTCGTCCCCGACCCGAGCTGGTCGCCCCGATTCGACGAGCTGCCCGTCACCATCGGCCTCCCCGCGATCGACGGCTATGAGATGCTCGCGAAAATCGGTCGCGGCGGGATGGGGGTTGTGTACAAGGCGCGGCACATCGGTTTGAACCGCGTTTGCGCGCTGAAGATGATGTTGGGTGAACACGTCGGCAGGTCGGGCGGACAGCGGTTTCGCCACGAGGCCGAGACCGTCGCCCGGTTGAAGCATCCGAATATCGTCTCGGTTCACGCCATTGGCAACCATCGCGGCAATCCCTTCGTCGAATGGGAATACCTCGAAGGCGGCAGCCTCGACGGCAAGCTTTGGGAGGCCGACCGCGCGGCGACGATGATGGAGACGCTCGCGAACGCCGTCGGCGAGGCGCACCGCCTTGGCGTTGTCCATCGCGACCTCAAGCCCGCGAACGTCCTCCTCACGCTCGGCGGCACGCCCAAGCTCGCTGACTTCGGCCTCGCTAAGTCGCTCCATTCCGAAAGCCATCTGACAGTGACGGGGACCTTGACGGGCACTCCCGAATATATGGCCCCGGAGCAGGCATTGGGCAAGGACGTTTCTCCCGCGACCGACGTCCACATGCTCGGGATCATCCTCTACGAATTGTTCGTCGGCAACCGGCCCTAACGCGGCGCGACGCGCGACCTCTTGCTCGCGCAGATCGAGTCGGCCGAGCCGGTCTCTCCAGGCCACCTTGTTGCGGGCACGCCGCGCGACTTCGAAACGATCTGCCTGAAATGCCTGGAGAAAGACCCTACTCGCCGTTACGCGGACGGAACCGACCTCGCCGGCCTCAACCGCTCCCGGTCGAACGAGCCGATCCTCGCCCGCCGTGCCACGACGACCGAGCGGAACGTGAAGTGGGTCCGCCGCAACCGCGTCCTCGCCGCGCTGCTGGCGACAGTCGTCATCGGCCTCCTCGGCACGTCGGCCGGCCTGGTCGTTGCGATCAAGGCTCGAAATGAGGCAACGAAGCAAGAGACGATCGCGAAGGGACGCGAGGACGAGGCCCGAATCAGCGATCAAAAGGCCCGCGATGCCGCAGCCGAGGCCACAAAGCAGGCGAAGATCGCCGCCGAGGAGAAGACCGGAGCCCTCACGCAGACCGAGAAGGCCAATACAAGACTGCATGATGTGCATATGGACAGAATTCAATAATAATGGCAGGAGTGGAGTCCTGAACTCTCTTATTCAACCCTGGAAGATCAAAAGCCCGAGCATCAAGGCGGCGTCGATCGACGCAGCTTCGAGTGGTTCTACTGGCAACGAAAGGTCGCGTCTGGTAACCGGACATTCAAGGGGCACACCCGTCCTGTCATCGGCGTGACGTTCAGCCCCGACGGGCGACGCATCGCCTCCGCAAGTGACGACAAGTCGGTGAAGGTGTGGGACGTCGCGACGGGTCAGGAGGCCCTCACGCTCAAGGGGCACACCGACGGTGTCACCGGCGTGACGTTCAGCCCCGATGGACGACGCATCGCCTCCACGAGTTGGGACAGTACGGTGAAGGTGTGGGACGCCCGCCCTGTCGACCCGTGATTTTGCCCGGTCGGTTCGTTCGCTGGACCCGGCCTTTCGTCGACTTCCACTTTTGCCAGGACGGCCCCGCCCCGGAATACGATCATCATGAAGTGATGTCGTTCACTGGTACCGCGAGCCATCTGTCGGATGAGAAACCCCCTCGAACTACCTGCGCGAACCGAGCCCTTGCGGATGTCCGCACCCTTGCACCAAACAAACCCAACGAGGGCAGTGCGGCCCCGCCCCAAACAGACCCAACGATTGCTCCGGGATGTGGACCACCCGCGCCAAACAAACCCAATGGCCTCCTTCCGGCCGCGCGCCGAACAAACCCAACGAGGGGTCTGGCGAGGAGATGATCTGCGCGAAACGAAGCCAATTCTGGGGCCGAGTCAAGCGCTTACCCCCACCCTTAACCCTCCCCCACAAGCGGAGTGGGGACCAGAAGAGGCTCAAACGCGCCGAACGAACCCACCGACTACCTTCCGGCCTCGCGCCGAACAAACCCACCGAGGGGGGAGCCCCGTCGCGCCGAACAAACCCAACGATGGCGTCTCAGGGAACCTCGTCCACTCGGTTCGGAACGGAACGAAGCCAATCGGGCTCTCCAGCGGGAAAGCGCCGACCGAACCCAATCTCGATCCTGATCGCGAGCCTTCGTAAACATAAGCCGTTTGATATCAATCACTTGCGTTAGGAACAGGGCGGAATTCGGGTCCACGAAGAAAGGGACGCCGGACCGAGGTGGTCTGGCGTCCCTTCGAGGGGTGAGGCAGGTTGGATCTGGACCTATC